>CAZHPJ010000007.1:14162-20212 GCA_964534585.1 uncultured Sandaracinaceae bacterium
AAGACATCGAGGAGACGAGCACGGTCCCGGGCTCCCTACCTGCCCTTCCCGCACCGCCCATCGAAGGCGAGGCACCGCGCTCCTCAGTGCCTCCCGCGCCGCAGCCACCCGGGCGCGGACGGGTGATCCCGATGCGCAAGCTCGGTCCGATGACGTATTCTGAGTTCCTTGCACTTCCGCTCGTGAGCACGCAGGTCGCACCGGCCACCGCCGCACTCGCGCCTAGCTTGATGGAGCAAACTCTCGAGCTCGCCGACTCGTACTTGATCGACGGCCTGTTCACACAGGCACGCGCGATCATGAGCGAGCTTCAACTCGCTCTTCCAGACCATCCGCTGGTTCAGGACAAGGCCCGCGAGATCGAAGAGCTCGCGACGGCATCCTCGGGCGTGTCCGCGGTCGCGCAACCGCTCATTCAGCCTGCGATTGCCTCGGCGCCCGCACCACTCGCATCGGATCCGCCCGAGATGGAGTTCGAATACGAAGAGCTCGAGCCCGGCGACGAGGGCTTCGACTTCGCGGAAAAGCTCGCGGAGGAGCTCGCCGAAGTCGCAGAAATCGCGCCGATCGAGGAAGGCGCCGAGATGATCGACGTCGAAACGGTTTTCGAGCAGTTCAAGGCCGGCGTCGCAGAGCAGGTGAGCGACGACGACAGCGATACGCACTTCGACCTCGGCATCGCTTACAAAGAAATGGGACTGCTGTCTGACGCTCGCCGTGAATTCCAAGTGGCGATGGCCGACCCTCGACGACGCTGCCTGTGCTGGACGATGATCGGCCTCATCTACATGGAAGAGGGCCAACCGCGCGACGCGATCGAAGCGTTCCAGTCCGGTCTCGAAAGCCCCGAAAAGACGCCCGAAGAAGCCATCGGCATGCACTACGAGCTTGGCATGGCCTGCGAAGCCGGCGGCCTCACGGACCAGGCGCGTCTGCACTATGAATACGTTTTCTATCGAGAACCGCACTTCCGCGAGGTCGGCGCGCTGTTGCAGCGGCTCGGAGGACCTTCCTCCGACGGCGCCAACGACCTACTCATGGAAACGATGGACGATGTGAATCGCGCCTTCGATGAGTTGATCCACGAAGACTAGGCCCTATAGACTCGCTCAGTCATGGCTGAGACAGTGCAAACCTTTTGCCGGATTTGCGAGGCTCTTTGTGGGCTCGAGGTCACGGTGGACGGCGACCAGATCGTCGACATCAAGCCCGACGGTGACCACGTAGCGACGCGCGGTTACGCGTGCCTCAAGGGCCTCAAGCAGCATCGGATGTACGACACACCCGACCGGCTGCTCTACCCCATGCGACGCCTCGACGGCGAGCTCCGGCGTGTGAGTTGGGACGATGCGCTGGGCAGCATTGGCAGCAAAGTGCGCGAATTGATCGACGAACACGGCCGCGACAGCATTGCGATGTACGTGGGCACAGCGGCCGGCTTTGGTGTGTTGCATCCGGCTTTTGCGCAAGGGTTCATGCAAGGCGTGGGCTCGACCAACATGTTCTCGTCGGCCACACAGGATTGCGCCAACAAGTTCGCGGTCGCGCATCAGCTCTACGGCTTCCCGTTCACGCAACCGTTCCCCGACCTCGAGAACCTCGAGTGCCTGATCATCGTCGGTGCCAATCCAGCCATCTCGAAGTGGAGCTTCCTCCAGGTCTCGAACCCAATTCGGCGCCTCAGGGAGATAGAGGCCCGCGGGGCGAAGATTTTCGTCGTCGACCCGCGGCGCACTGAAACGGCCAAGGTTGCCGGCGAGCACGTCTTCATCCGCCCCAATACCGACGTCTTCTTCTATCTTTCGTTCCTGCACGAGCTCCTAGCGACCGCCGAAATCGATCGGGCGCGCATCGACCAACACATGAACGGCTTCGAGGAGGTCTGCCGCGTAGCCGAAGCTTGGCCGCCCGAGCGCACCGCCGAAGTGACACGCATTCCGGCTGAAACGCTGCGTGAGATGGTGCGCGCGTACGACCAAGCCGACGGAGCTGCCCTCTACTGCTCGACCGGCGTCAACATGGGCAGCAACGGATCGCTGGCGTTTTGGCTACAGGAGTGCATCAACGCGATTTCGGGCAACCTCGACCGCAAGGGCGGCACTATCGTAAGCACGGGGATCATCGACTTCGCCGCGTTCGGTAAGAAAACCGGCATCCTGCTGAACCAAAACGAAAGTCGCATAGGCCAGTTCAAGTCCGTCAACGACTCCATGCCGGGGGGTGTCCTCGCCGACGAGATCCTCACGCCCGGGGACAGGCAGATCAAAGCCCTGTTCGTCACCGGCGGCAATCCGCTCATCACGATGGCGAACTCCGAACGCCTGCGCGAAGCCTTCCAAGAGCTCGAGCTGCTCGTCGTCCTCGACATTCAGCCCAGTGAAACAGCTTCGGTTGCGACCCACGTGCTTCCGTGCACCTCACCATTCCAGCGCCCGGACCTACCATTTATCTTCCCCTTGATGTTGGGGCTTCAATCGAAACCGTACCTGCAAGCAACCCGCGCCGTCGTTCCTCCCCAGGGCGAACAGCGCGACGAGGCAACGATTTACGTCGACCTCGCCAAGGCTAGTGGCGTCAATTTGTGGCGCTCAGCTGTTGCACAGCGCGCGATGGAGGCCAGCAAAGCGCTGAGCTCGATCGGGCGCCGCGGGAAGCAGGCGTCGATCCCGCAGGAGCTGCTGCTCTCAGGCCTGCTCCGTGCCACGAAGCAAGGCAGCTTCAAAAAGCTGCTGAAGGAAACACACGGCCGGCTGCGTCCGCAGCACGAGCCGGGCAGCTTCCTCGGCAGACGCGTCATCCACGACGACCGCAAGGTCCATCTCGCGCCCGAGGTGTTCCTGAAGCAGGCTGACAAGCTCGAAGCCGACTTCCAGCTCGAGCTCGACACCAAGAACAAGCTCAAGCTGATTACCAAGCGCGCCATCACCACCCACAACTCCTGGACACACAACATCGAGGAGTTCGTCGCCGGCGACCGCGGGACCAACCACCTCTACATGCACCCCCACGACGCCGCTCGCGCGGGCGTCGAGGAAGGCGGGCTCGCCGATGTCTCGACGGACATTGCCACGGTTCGCGTCCCGGTGAAGCTTCTCTCCGAGCTGATGCCCGGCACCGTCGCCCTGCCTCACGGCTGGGGCCACCAAGACAGCAAGATGGGCGTGGCCAGCAAGACCACCGGCGTCAACGTCAACCTACTCGCCGCAGACGGGCCGGACGAGCTCGAAAGGGTCTCCGGCATGGCACACCTCACTGGTTTCTTGGTCGATGTGAAACCCGCAGCCGGTGCGCTCAACCCGAACCACTGGTCGGGCATAGGACACTAGAACACCGCCCGGAACGAAAGGTTGGGAAACCAAATCGCACCGGTGAACGAAATCGCGCACGGCTCTGACGGGGTGCCATAGCGGAATCGGCACTCATCCGGGCCCTGAGTGGAGTCGATTTCCTGGGCGTCACGCGCCTGGGTGATGTTGATCCATTCGAGTGCGATCCGCATGCGGCGCGCTGGCTTTGCCCACTCGTAGGCGATTTGCGCGTCCAATCGCACGAACCACGGAACGCGTTGCACGTACTGCCTGACCACACCCGTCTGGTTGTCGAACCACAGCCAACCTTCCGCGCGACCCGATCTGGCGAACAGGCGCGCTGCAATGATTAGACCGAACTTCGCTTGCCACGCGAGCACGCCGTTCATGACGTGCCGGACGTCGTACGAGGGCGTATAGTCGAACGCTTGCGACGAGAGGTTGCGGAGCAGGGCGGTCGCTGTGAGATCGCTGAAGCCGAGCGTGTAACTCACCAAAGTCGAAAAGCCCATATCAAAGGGACGCTGAAGCAACAGCTCGAGGCCGTAGCTCTTGCCATCGGCAGAATCGTCTATGATCCCAGCCGAGATGGGATTTGCAAACGGATCATCCGAGATCTGCGGATCGGTAAAAATGTCGACGAAGCGAAGGTCCCGATAGAGATTCAGGTACCCGCGTGTTTCGAATGTGACGTCTCCGGGAAGGAAGAAGCGGACACCGCCCTCGGTCTGGTTGGCTCTTTGAAGCCCCGCCTCGAGTGGAACGTCACCAAGACCGGGGAGCGGAATCGCGAACGTCGCCGGCATGGAGCCCAGCCCCCATCCGATGAAGACATCGGCGATCTCCTGCGCGTGAAACGTCGCCCGGGCACGGGGGCTGACACTGGCGTCGCGCTGGCCGCTCGTACCCCATACGTCGGCGCGTACACCGAGCGAGAGGTCCAGCCATGGCAGCGGTGCGATGTTGGCATCGACGAACACGCCGCCGATGACTCGACGATCTTGCGCGGCAAAGTCGGGATCGCAGGGTGCAGAAACGTTCTGGGCGCCTGGCGCGCATTGCGCGGAGCCGAATAGACCGACGGCGTCCCCACCAATGCGAAGCTGGAATTTGGGCGCCCCATAGGTTGCCCAAAATCTCGGCCCAAACCGGTGGATATTCGCGCTGGCATCGGCAACCGCGCTACGGGACCCGTCCTCGACATCGGAGAAGTCGTACCCATAGAGCATCGTTCCCACGAAATCCCAACGCTTGACCTTTCCGAGAAAACGCGCCTCCACCCGATGGAACTGGAGGTCGAACGCAAGCCGTTGCGCAGGATCGCTGGCGTCGAAGACCGAATCGTCACGTCCACCAAACGCGACCATCTCGAAGCGCGATCGGGAGCTCATCGCCACACCGGTACGGTACTGGTAGTCCCAGTAGTCGACTGTGGCATCGACGCCGAGCGCGCCGAGCACGAGGTTGGGGAATCCGTAACGACCCGCGAATGTCATCGAGCCCTCTTTGGGCATGGGTACGTTCAGCAAGCCGGAAACATCGATGGCACGCAGCTCCGCTTCTCCGTGTACTTGGTCGTTCGGAATCCTGCGAGCCCTTGCGGTCACGACGCCCCCTGTGAACCGGCCGTACCGGGCAGGCGCCGCGCCCGAGTACAAGTTGATGCCACCTATCAGGCCAGAGTGAACCGTCGCAGGCCCTAGAGCGGAGTGAAAGAGCAGCGGAATCGGAATGTCGTCGTAGAGGTATTGGGTCCCCGAGGGCGGGGCCCCTCGGACGTAGACATAGGGTTGCCCATTGACGACGGGGACCGTGCCGGGCATCAGCTCGAGCGTCCGAAAGGGCTCTCCAAACGTGCCGGGGATGTTGCGAATCCCATCGAGCTCGAGCTTGATCGGCACCTGGACACGCGCGTCTACCTCGGCGGTCTCGGAAAAGACGAGCTCCTGCTCGAGCTGGGCGCTCGCGGGCTCCAACACGGTTTCGGCTGGGACGGGCTCCGGAGCTTCATCGGCCACCGGTTGCCGAACGCGTAGGTCCACCCGCACTTGCGACGGCACGGGTTTCCCGTCGCGTGTCGCAGGCACGAACTCCGCCATCGCGATCGCTTCGATGACGACGTCGCAAAGCGCGCGCCCTGCGTCGCATTTCTCGACCACGCCCTTCCCGTCCGGATCGATGCGCACCAACACCTGAACGGCGCCCGACTCGGGCACATCGACCCCTGCGGGCACCTGTATGCCAGGCAGCGACTTCACCTTGGGCGCCACGAGATCCTGCGCGCCGGCTGAGACCGACCACGCGCATAATCCCAGAGCCAGGCCGAGCCCGAAGCGCCCAAGCGGTCGCATTATTCTTCTCGTACGACCCGAAGCGCCTTCCGTTCCAGTTTCTCGGTGAGGAGCGCCCATTGTTCTCGCTCCTCGTCGCTCGCCTGCCACATCGTGAAGTGACAGGTCTCTGCGCCGGCTGGGATCGTGTGATCAAACCGCACCTGGAAACCAAAGCGCTTCCCATGATCTTGTGCAGCGTCGATCATTCCTTGAACGAAGTACCGCTGCACCCGGCAGTCGAACGCCTCGTAGTGATCTTGGTGCGGACACCAAAGAATGTGAAAGCTCGCCTGGCCGTCATTGTCGATCTTCGGATCCTCGAGCGATGCGTACGCGATGCGATTGATCACCGTCGCGTAGAACGACGTGAACTCGGCATCGGTCATGTCCTCCGGTACAGTCGTACCCT
>CAZHPJ010000008.1:0-18563 GCA_964534585.1 uncultured Sandaracinaceae bacterium
CCATCCCGCCGAGCACGCCCTGCGCGTGGTCGAGCTTCATGACGGGCAAGAATCCCGGCAAACACGGGCTGTTCGACGTCAGAGCGCAAATCCATGGCACGAGCGTGGATCGCCTACCCTTCTGTGAATGCCGATTCCCCATTTTTCGCGAGCCAAGTGTGGCCCGAATCCCCTTGAATGCCAGTTTGACGGTTTGAAAACCCAGACGCCAGGGCTGAGAGCCCGTTCAGCCTGCGTTTTACAGGGTTTTCTATGTATGGTTTGGTTCTTTGCGAAGAAAACGAGAATTCACACGAGGGCGGGCTGCTCTTTCACCAGTTTTTCCGTAGGGAGATCACCTGGAGGGGGGATTTTTGCACCCGTGAGGTAACGTGCAAAGAGCCACCAAACAACCCCTAGACCCCAAACGAGGCCTAGCACAACACCGCCGTCGACAATCCCTCGCCAGGGCTGCGGCAGTGACCGGACCCACCAGATCAACAGGACCAGGGCGCCAATGAAGACCCAGCTCACGGTTTTCTGCCGCCGAGTCGAGTGAAAGAGGCTCAAACAGAACGGAAGCGCGAGGATGACCCAGAGCGGTCGGGGATTCTGGCCGAGGTAGACGGCTCGAGAAACCACGCGAGGGGAGAATCGCAGCTGGAATCCCCGGTATCCCTCTAGGTAGGCGTTCGCTACGAGCCAACCGATGAAGATGCCCTTCTGGCCTGTCGTCATCAGGTCCTGGGTCCACGCATCCAGCGCGAACGGGGAGAGCCGCCAAATCGCCCTTCCGAGCAATAGCGACACCCAGGCGATTCCCCAGGCGGCGACTAGCTTCTCGACCCATGGGCGCATAATTGGGCGCGAAGTTAGCAGCATCACTTAGGATGTCGACTTGCCCGAAGGGCGCCTCGACGGTCATCATCATTGAGGCAGAGGAACCGTTTTGGACGACGCGATGTACGACTTGGAGGAAGGGGACGAATCGGCCGCTAAGCGGAGGCGTCCGGGCCTTCCTGTCGAGCCGCGTCGCTTGTTGCGGATATTGGCGGAGAATCGCAAGCCGTTGCTGAGGTCCTTCCTCATCGCTTCTGCGGTTGCGATCCTCGCGTCATTTTTCATTCCCGAGACGTACGAGTCGTCGGCCCAGCTTCTTTACGAGGGCACTCCAGTCCTGGAGCGCAAGGGTAGCGCGTCCTCGCCCGATGCCTTCGTTGAATCCGCCCTCGCGTCGAGCCGGCTTCGCGAAGTGCGCGACCGATTGCGCTGGGACGCGTCGCTCGATGAGATCGAGCGCCAAGTCGACGTGACGCTCGAGGGCAAAGCAGCGATGCGCATCAGCGTACGAGCGGGTACGCCCGAGGAAGCCCGTGCGCTGGCCCAAACCGTGCTCGATGTCTTTCTTGCGCGGCAAGAGAGCTTCAACGCGAAAAAGCTCGAGCGCCTCACCGCAGAGAACCAAGCCTCGCTCGAGCGAGCCAAGGAGAGACGCGAGGAAGCCACCAAGGCCTATCAGGCGTTTCGCGAGACAAGCGGTCAGCCGGACTTGATCCGGGAGCAAGAGCAGTTGTTGGCGCGCGCGGCTGAGCTTCGTTCCAAAGCTGAAGAAGCCGCGGTGGAGGTAGCAGCCGAGCGCGCGCGCATCGTGGAGCTCGAGAAAGCACAGCGCGAGCTTCCCCGTCAGATCGTCGCGAGCGCCACAATGGGCTCTCCTGTCGACACGCCACTTGCCCAGGCGCGTTCTGACCTCGCGTCGGCCCGTGCTTCGTTGAGTGACCAGCACCCGACGGTGAGGGCTCTCAAACAGCGAGTTGCGAGCCTGCAAGCTCAGCGGAAAGGCCAAAAGGCCGAGCGTGGAGAGCAGACGCTCGCTGCGAATCCGGCGCGTGCCGCGGTGGACCAGCAACTCGCGACCTCACGGGCCGCGCTGGCGGGCGCCAAGGAGCGGGAGGCCGCGCTGCGGGTGCTGCTGACGGCGACAAAGGCGGAAGCCGCGTCGCTCGCCCCCGAAGAAGGCGAGGCTCGTCAGATAGTCGGGGAGCTCGAGCTGGCGGACGACCGCGTCGAGAAGTTGTCCGAGCAGCGTGCCACCCTCCGAGACGCTGCACTGGGCCCGCTGACCGGGTTTCGCGTGTTGTCCGCCCCGATGCTGCCCGAGGACTCGCGTCATTCGAAGGTGCACGTCCTGCTGCTCGTGATGCTGCCGGTGTTGACAGTGCTGATCTTCGCGCTGGTGTGCATCGTGCGCGGACTGCGGAGCCTGACCGTCGAGGCGCCGCGGGAGGTGGCATGGTGGGGCAACGGCCCGGTGCTTGGCACGAGCGTCTGGCCACGCGATCCCGGCGCGCTCGAGTCGTTCGTCGATGAGCTCGAGGATCACGGAGTGTACGGCGCCGGTCGAACTCTCGTCGTGCCGGCTACCGAGGCCGAGCGGGACATCGCGTGCTCCTTTGCCATGCGCCTGGCGGAAGCTCCGTGGCTCGCCGCTGCGATTCTGGACGTCGGGGAGCGGGCAGCTGGAGGCTCGTCCCTTCCGCCGTTGGTGACCCCGGCGCCGGGCGTCCATGAGCTTCGGCTGACGCCGCCTCCCTTTGCTCCGCCGCGGCGGCTCTCGTCGCAAGCGAGTCCATCGGTTGCGCCCGGGCGCGTCATCACGACGCCTTCCTCTTCGAGGCCGCCACGCAAGAAGACGATGATCGGCTTGCCGGCGGTTCAGCGGTCGAGTGCGACGCGGATCTCGACGGAGCCTCCGACGGCCGTGGCGGCGTTCCCGACGATGCCGTCCTCGCCCGCCGAGCGCCCCAACGGCCCGAAGCCGTTTCGGCGCAAGCGCGACGCTAGGGCAACCATCCGAATGATCCTGCCGGTCAGCGGCGACCGCGCTTCCGCGACCGCTGCTCGCGACTCCGGAGTGGAGGAAGAAGCGTTCCTGCTGACTAGGCCGGTGCCCGTCGCGCCCGATCGAACGCCGCGTCGCGTTGGGCAGGCGGTGCACGTAAGCACCGACTCGCCATATGCTAGTGCGTCAAACGCGGTGATGCGTGCCGCGATACGGCTGCTCGGGAACGATGATGACGACATCACTGGCCTCGGGCGCTCGGAACCGCCCACTGCACTTGCCACCGGAGAGGTAACCGGTGTCGCGCTGGCGTGGAACGGCCCGTTGAGCGGTCCCTTGCTGCGCCGCGCTTCGCGTCTCGCCCATCGGGTCATGGTGGTCGTTTCCTCCGGTATGAGTGTGATCGAGCTGGGGCGTGTCCAGACTCGCCTCGGCCGCGAGGACGGCGTTGGCTACGTGCTCGTCAACGTCAGCGATGCCTACGTCGACCTCAACGATCGTGTCGGGCCCGTCGAGGCGTTCTGGGAAGGACCCCGAGGCACCGATGCCAAGGAGCCAAGGCTGCCCTAGGGGCGCATTGCGGCTGCAATCTCTCTAGTCTATTTAGCTCTCGCTGTGTCCAAGACCGACGAGCGAATGAACGCGTTTCCACCGGTGAGCAAGTCCGAGTGGGTTGCAAAGGTCGAGGCAGAGCTCAAGGGCGCCTCGTTCGAAGAGCTCCGCTCGACGAGCCCTGGCGGGCTTACCCTCGAACCGCTCTATACCGGCGAGGACATCGAGGGTTTGAGTGCGGCCGGTCTGCCAGGTGTCTATCCGTATCTCCGGGGCGCGTCCCCTCTAGGCGGCTGGGTGATTCGGCAAGAGTACGACGATCCCCGTCCGAGTGTCTGCAAGGAGATGATCCGGCAAGATCTCGAGCGCGGAGTCGAAGCGCTGTGGGTGCGGCTGGGCCCACGGCATGGATGCCGCGTGCTGACGATCGACGAGCTCGATGACCTGTTGGGTTCGGTCGACTTGGCAAGTACGTCGATTTGGATCGACGGTGGCGCGGACGCGCTTGCTACCGCGTCGGGCTTGTTTGCCTTGGCAAGGCGTCGCGACGTTTCGTACGCCGCGCTCAACGGTGGATTGGGCCTCGACCCCGTTGGCTTGCTCGCCGGAAAAGGGCGTATTCGAGGTGGGCTCGGCGCGCGCTTCGCCGAGCTACGGGACCTCGGGTCGTGGTGCTCGATCAATGCGCCTGGCATGCGTGCTGCGAATGTCTCGAGCGACCCGTATGATGGCGGAGGCGCGAGCACGGTACAGGAGCTCGCATACACGATTGCAACGGGCCTAGAGTACCTTCGCCAGTTCACTGAAGGCGGCGTGAGTGTCGACGTGGCGGCCCGTCAGATCGGGTTCAGCTATGCAGTCTCGAGCGACTTCTTCACGCAAGTGGCCAAGCTTCGAGCGGCACGGTGGCTTTGGGCCAAGGTAGTGGTCACCGCAGGTGGTGAATTCGACGCGGCGGCCATGCAGATGCATTGTCGAACGTCTCGCTTCACCAAAACGCAGCGCGACCCTTGGGTGAACATGCTGCGCGCTACGGCCGAGTGCACTGCAGCGGTCCTTGGAGGCGCCCAAAGCGTCGCGACGCTTCCGTTCGATTGCGTGCTCGGCCCGGCCGATGCGCTCGCGCAACGAGTGGCGCGTAACACACAGGTCGTCTTGCGTGAGGAATCCCACCTCGGTGAGGTGGCCGACCCTGCCGCTGGCAGCTGGTTCGTCGAGCAACTCACCGACGATTTGGCGCGCGCGGCCTGGGACGAGCTACGTTCGATCGAGGCGGGAGGCGGCATCGTTGCGGCCCTTGGTTCCGGCAGGCTCATCGATTCGGTTCGCGAAGTCGCGGACGCGAGAGAGAAACAGCTTGCCAAGCGCGAGACGCCGATCGTTGGCGTGAGCGAGTTCCCGAACTTACGCGAAGACGCCGTCGACCGTGACCGCGTCTCAGCCACAGAGATCCAGCGCATGCTCAAAGCTTCGGTCGATTCGCTCGATCTTGGCGCGCATCAGGATCGCCTCGTCGCCCTCGTACAGACAGTGAACGATCCGAAACGCACGCAAGGAGCACTCACCGATGCCTGTCTCACTGTCACGACCGGCGGGGCCGACATGTACAGCGTCGCGACGGTGCTGCAGCATGGCCAGCCGGACTATCACGTGGAGCCGATTTCGCAATGGAGGGCAGCGGAGATTTGGGAGCAGCTTCGGGAGCGCAGCGATCGGTGTTCAGCACGGCCCGTTGCCTTCTTCGCCAATCTCGGGTCGCCTGCGTCGCACAAGCCGCGCTCGACATGGGCTCAGAACCTCCTGGCTGCGGTCGGGATCGACGCTGTGCCCAAGGACGGCTTCGACGACATGGACACCTTAGCGACCGCCTGGAAGGCTTCTTCGGCGTCGCTCGCTGTCATTTGCGGCAGCGATCAGGAGTACGAGGCGTTGCTAGAGCCGGCCGCCCGAGCATTGAAGAAGGCCGGATGCCCTGTTCTGCTCGTGGCAGGCCATCCGGGGGAGCGGGAGTCGGTGCTTCGGGACGCCGGCGTGAGTGACTTCGTGTTCGTTGGGGCAGATGTCCTGGGCGTCATGAGCGTGGTCCTAGACTCAATAGGGGTGCAACGATGAGCCGCTTGCCCGACTTCAGCACAGTCGAGTTCGATACCTCCCCCGAAGGCACCGCATCGCCGCTTGCGGACTGGCAGGCGCTCGTCGGCGCACGAGCCGACCATCGCTGGAGAACGCCGGAGGGCATCGAGGTCAAGCCCGTATACACGGCCGAGGACCTAGAGCCGGTCACACATCTCGAGACGATGCCGGGGTTGCCGCCCTTCCTGCGTGGCCCTTACTCCACCATGTACGTGCGTCGTCCGTGGACCATTCGGCAGTACTCGGGATTCTCTACCCCTGAGCAGAGCAACGCGTTCTATCGCCGAAACCTCGCGGCCGGTCAGAAGGGGCTGTCGATCGCGTTCGATTTGGCGACGCACCGCGGCTACGACTCCGATCATCCACGCGTCGCCGGCGACGTCGGCATGGCTGGCGTGGCGATCGACTCCATCAAGGACATGCGCATCCTTTTCAACGGGATCCCGCTCGACCAGATGAGCGTTTCCATGACGATGAACGGCGCAGTGTTGCCCATTCTCGCGCTCTACGTGGTCGCAGCCGAAGAGCAGGGCGTCGGCCCGAAGCACCTCACCGGCACCATTCAGAACGACATCCTCAAGGAGTTCATGGTCCGCAACACGTACATCTATCCGCCGTCGCCTTCGATGCGGATCGTTGCGGACATCTTCAAGTACACCACGACGAACATGCCGCGTTTCAATAGCATCAGCGTCAGCGGCTATCACATGCAGGAAGCCGGCGCGACGCAGGACCTCGAGCTCGGCTACACGCTAGCAGACGGCCTGGAGTACGTGCGCACTGGGATGGCAGCGGGTCTCGGCGTCGACGAGTTCGCGCCCCGCATCAGTTTCTTCTGGGCAGTCGGCACGAACTTCTTCATGGAGGTGGCCAAGCTCCGGGCGGGGCGCCTCCTGTGGGCCAATCTCATCGAGCAGTTCAACCCGAAGAACCCCAAGAGCCTGACGTTGCGCACGCACTGCCAAACTTCGGGCTGGAGCCTCACGGCGCAGGACCCCTACAACAACGTCGTCCGTACCTGCATCGAAGCGATGGCGGCGACCCAGGGGCACACGCAGAGCCTTCACACCAACTCGCTCGATGAGGCAATCGCGCTGCCGACCGACTTTAGCGCACGTATTGCCCGCAACACACAGCTATATCTCCAGCTCGAGAGCGGCACCACCAAGGTGATCGACCCTTGGGGCGGGAGCTACTACGTCGAGCGGCTCACCCACGAGCTAGCGCTCCAGGCGTGGAAGCACATCAAGGAGGTCGAGGAGCTCGGCGGCATGACCAAGGCGATCGAAGCTGGCTTGCCGAAGCTTCGCATCGAAGAAGCCGCGGCGCGGACTCAGGCGCGAATCGATTCTGGGCAGCAGACGATCGTCGGAATCAACAGGTTTCGCCTCGAAAAAGAAGACCATATCGAGGTCCTCAAGGTCGACAATACCGCGGTGCGGGAGGCACAGATCGCGCGTCTCCGCGAGCTGCGAGCGGAGCGCGACGATGGTGTTCTGACACCGAAACTTGAGGCATTGACCAAGTGCGCCGAAACTGGTGATGGCAACCTGCTCGAGCTGGCAATTGACGCGGCCAGGCATCGAGCCAGCGTAGGAGAGATCAGCGACGCGCTCGAGCGTGTCTGGGGGCGCTACCAAGCAACGATTCGGAGTATCGCAGGCGTGTATCGAAGCGAAGTAGGCAAGGATTCAGAAGCCGTGGACCGCGTCCGAGCGCGAAGCGAGGAGTTCCTGAACGAGCACGGTCGCCGGCCGCGCATCCTCGTTGCCAAGATGGGCCAGGACGGACACGACCGTGGTCAAAAGGTGATCGCTACAGCCTTTGCCGATCTCGGTTTCGACGTCGACATCGGGCCGCTGTTTCAAACGCCGGAGGAGAGCGCGAAGCAAGCGATCGAAAACGACGTGCACATCGTCGGCGCCAGCTCGCTTGCTGCGGGTCACCTCACGCTGGTCCCGCAGCTCAAGCAGGCATTGAGAGACCTCGGCAGGGAAGACATCCTAGTTGTCGTGGGCGGCGTGATTCCGCCTGAGGACCACGACGCGCTCCGCGAAGCTGGGGCGAGCGCGATCTTCGGACCAGGCACCGTCATTGCCGAGGCTGCAATCGACCTCCTCGAGCAGCTCGATACGCAACTCGGGGGGTCGTGAAACGCCTCAACGCGCAGGCGTATGTCGACGGAGTGCGCGGAGGTGACCGCGCGATCCTTGCCAGAGCCATCACGTTGATCGAAAGCGAGCAACCGACACACGCCGAGCTCGCGCAGCAAGTGCTGGAAGCGCTCTTGCCCGAAACCGGCGGGGCGCACCGAGTTGGGATTAGCGGAGTGCCCGGCGCCGGTAAGAGCACTTTCATCGACGCGCTCGGCACCATGCTGACCGGGCAGGGGCATCGCGTGGCGGTGCTGGCCGTCGATCCAACCAGCAGCGTCAGTGGCGGGAGCATTTTGGGAGACAAGACCCGAATGTCTGCGCTCAGCAACGATCTAGAGGCCTTCATTCGGCCATCGCCGACCAGCGGGACACTCGGGGGTGTGGCCCGAAAGACCCGCGAAACTATTCTCTTGTGTGAGGCTGCCGACTTCGACGTAGTGCTCGTCGAGACCGTAGGCGTGGGTCAATCCGAGACCCTCGTCGCGGGGATGGTGGACTTCTTTCTCGTGCTGCTGATAGCGGGTGCCGGCGACGAGCTTCAGGGGATCAAGCGTGGCATCCTCGAAGTCGCGGACATGCTCGCGATCAACAAGGCCGACGGCGACAATCAGGCACGCGCAACACGCGCACAAGCGTCGTATCAGAGCGCGTTGCGCCTCATGCGTGCTGGCAGCGTACCGCCTGTCGTGACGTGCAGCGCGCTCGAGAAGACCGGGCTGAGCGAGCTATGGGCGCTAGTCGTCGAGAGTCGGCGCGACATGGAAGCGTCCGGGGAGCTCCAGCGGAAGCGACAGGCGCAGCAGGTGCGATGGATGTGGGACATGGTAGAAGACGGGCTTCGCAGGGCGCTGCATAGCGACTCCGAGTTGTCCGCGCTGATCACGCAGCTCGAAGATGCGGTTGGCACCGGTCGCGCGACGCCAAGCGCCGCGGCACTGCAGGTGCTTCGCCGGTTCGCCGAACGAGCGGGCGAAGCACTTACGCGCGACTGAGCTCGTCCGCGGAGTCTGGCTTCTTTTCGCCCGCCTTGCCGGTTGGCTTGGGCGACGGCCCGAGGAGATCCGCCAACCATCGGAGGTCGTCGCTGTGCGCGAGGGAGTGCTTGATGACCATGGTGAGCGGCGCCGAGACGAGCGCGCCGACCGGACCCAGCAACCATCCCCAGACCACCATGGAGACCAGCACGACCAGAGCGGACAAGCCGAGTGCCTGACCCATAACGCGTGGCTCGACGGCGCCGAGTGTCAGGTTGATAGCCCCCAATCCGGCCGCGACCACCAACGCCTGCCCCGGGCCCAACTGAATCAGCGCTAGGGTGATCGCCGGAACCGCCGCAATGATCTGGCCGACCGTCGGAATGTAGTTGAGGAGGTACGCCAGTAAGCCCCAAAGCAGAGGAACGTCCACGCCTCGCCACCAGCACCAAACGAACACGAGCCCGCCGGTCAGGAGGCTCATCACCGTCTTTGCGACTAAGTAGGTGTTGACCTCACGCGCCGCTCCGGAGAGGTCCTCGATTTGGCTCGGCGTCGCGATCTTGGATAGTTTCTCGCGAAGCCCCGTCGACTCGAAGAGCATGAAGGCGACGATCAACAAGACCAGAACCATTTGTGAGACGAGTGAGGCCGCCTGCTGGGCCATCGTAGTCGCGAGATTGAGCATCCAAGTAGGCTCGGAGAAGTCGTAGATCGATTCGAGGTGGATGCCGTAGCCGGCGAGCCAGAGCTCGAGCTGCTCCATTTGCCCGGAGAGCGTGGACGCATACTCGGGCACTCGCTCGGTGAACGTCGCGGCCGCGGCAACGAGCGGGAATCCAAGGGCGGTGCCGGCAGCGACATCCAACAGGAGCCCCGACAGGACCGCCACGAGCCTGGGGACGCCTCGGTCGCAGAGCCACATCACGAGGGGTGCGGTCACGACGGCGATGAACGCGGCGACGAGGACCGGCACCAGCAAGGGCGCAGCGAGCTTGACCCCGGCCCCGATCACGACGATCGAAGCACCGATCAGAACGAAGCGTCCGTCTTTGGCTGCGGCCATCCAAACAATGTAGCGCGGATTACGCGGGCGCGCGATCCAGCAGCTCGAGCTCGGTGCCATTCGCTCGTAGCGCTGCCACTCCGTCGATAATCGAGCGCAACTCGTGGCCGACGAGCTCCTCACGCCAACCGGTGGAGAGGCGAGAAGGCTGACGAAGCACGAGGCTAGTCACGTCGTCGCGAGTGCCGAGCACGCTCATGTCGAGATCCTCCTCGCTCGCTCGCTGGGCGAGCCACGCGAGACACAATGCGATCACGCCATCGACGTTTGGAAGGTTCTCGGGCTTCTTAGGGGGAAGTCGGACTGCATTCTTGGATAGCTGGGTGCCCCGGTGGATCGCGGAGAGCAGCTCGTCGGTGTGCTTGAAGCGCCGGAGATCGAGGTTCCGAACGCTCTTGAGTTGCTCGGCGCTGCGTGCCGGGCGCTGAGCCAGCGCCAGCAGCGCCATATCGGACAGCACGGTTCGAGGCGGGCGGTTCTGCTTTTTCGCGACCCGATCGCGCCAGGCGGCGAGCTCCTGCGCGACACCGCGCGCTCGGCCGTTCAGCTTGGTCTTGCCGCGGAGCTTCCACCACAACGTTTCGGGGTCGGCGGGCGACCTATCCTTCGAACGCAAGCGCTCGATCTCATCTTCGGCCCATGCGAGACGACCCTGATGATCGAGTCGGCGGACGAGCGTATCGCGAAGCTCCAAAAGGTGATCGACGTCAGAGGCGGCATAGCGGAGGTCCGCTTCGGGCAGTGGACGGCGCGTCCAGTCGGTCAATTGGGCGCTCTTGTCGAGCTGAACGCCGAGGAATCCCTCCACCAGCCTTCCGAGCGAGCTGGTGCGATAGCCGCAAAAGAGCGCCGCGATTTGCGTATCGAACATGCGTTTCGGCACGGTGCCGCACACTAACTCCAAGATCTCGAGATCCTGCGAGCCTGCGTGCATGACGCATACCGCCTCGCTTCGGAGGGTCCGGCTGAGCGTGCGCATGTCGACGGCGAGGGCGTCGACTAGCGCGATGCGGTTCAGGGTCGCGAGCTGTACGACCGCGAGCCGCGGAAGGTAGGTCCGCTCGCGATGGAACTCGGTGTCGAGCGCGTAGGCGCTCGTGTTGGCAAGCTCATCGACAAGCTCGTCGAAATCTGCTTGGTCGGCGATCCAATCGAAGTCGGTCACGGAGCTACCTTAGCGCATCACGAGCTGGCCGCCCCGTCATCGACAATAGGTCCGGCCGGGGTGAGGTTGGTCGATCCATTGGTTGCGACGGTCGAGCCAGCGTTCCACCTCGGCGTCCAATTGCCCCGCCGCCTCGCGGGCCTCCTCGTGCGTGACGATCTTGGCCTTGGCTCGTTCGCGCTTGGGAGCGAGTGGTAGCGGACGCACGCCTGCGTCTTTGAGCTTTTGGCGCTGCCACGGATACATCGGTGCTGAATCGCGGCAGCCCCCCGCAATGTCGTCCGGCGCACAGAAGAAACGGAGGTGAAGGTGATCATCATGGGGGTAACTTGGTTGGCAGCTCATCTGGGCGAAACGTGCGGTCGTCGCCACCGGAGCGTCGTGCGCCCGTGCGTAGTCGAGCAACAGTGTCCTCAGGTGCTCGGCCACGAAAATGTGCTGAAGCTGCGCCCTGTCGTCTTCGATGAGTGCTCGCAGGAACAGCCAGGTCCGAGGAACGTCCAGCTGCAAGGTGACGTCGTCCGAAGGGTCCGCCAGGTCTCCGAAATCCACACCCGTTCCACTCGGGTCGAAAAACGCGCCCACGCTTTCGATAGGTCTTCCGTCGGGGCCGAGCTGATAGAAGAGCAGGTCGACGTCGCGGCCGCTTTGATGGGAGCGGTGATGGGGAATCGGCCCCCCTTGCTCGTAGCTGAGGTCGTTGATCGTCACCGGCAGGCCTCCGAGCTCCTGGCTGACTCGACCGCCTGCATCGACGAGGCCGCGTACCAGCTCCAAGGTGCCGTAACGAGCCTTTGGGTCCCGCGCCGGGTTGAACCGCAAGCCCGGCGCGCTGAGAGGAAGGGGCACTCCGCCATGTAAGGAGCCGTCGTTGGGGTTCCTCACCGACGTGGAGTCGAAGCTGCTCCAGTCGATCGCCGCGGCCTCGGATGCGCCGCCTGCCTTCGCGGGCTCGGCTGCCTGCGCTGGTGGAAACGGGACGGGTTTCTTTGCCGGGCTGCAACTGGTTGCCGCCGCACAGATGAGCATAGCTGCTGAGAGCTCGCAGGCGCGCACTACCGCTCCGGGGGGTGGAGGACGGCTGCAAACACGAGGCTGGTCATCTGGACGAGCAGCTGCATGAACGACTCCAAGTCCAGCTCTTGGCTCTCGGCCCAGTCGAGGCTCGATGCTTCGAGGAAGCCGATCCAGCCCCGGAGCCGTAGCCGCGTGGCTGGGTCGTCCGATCGCGCGCCGAACCGTGACAAGCGGGACAGCATCCGATCGACCAGCGCCTGCCGTGTGTCTTCGATGATCTTGGCGACCTCCGGGTCGGTTCCGATTCCGCCGCGGAGGAGGAACGTGTAGGCGACGCGTCGGCGAGAGACGTACTCGAGGAAGGCGCGAACCCCGGCGCGGACACCCTCGGGATCCGGCTCTGCGCCCCTACCGTGCTGGTCTATGTCCGTCTCCTCCAGCAACTCGCGTGCCGCCTCTCGGACCGCGGCCACGTAGAACGCCCGCTTGCTCGGGAAGTAGTGGTAGAGGAGACCCTTGGAAACCCCCGCCTGTTTCGCGATCTCGTCAATCGAGAGATCATCGTATGTTTTGTTGGCGAACAGCTCGAGTCCCAACTCCAGCAGCTGTTGCCGGCGGACGTCTACTTGTAAGCGCGTGCGTGCGGGCTGCATGATGTGACAGGGAGTATAGCTCAGCTTTGATTTGCTGTCGGGGGTTCGGGGATGTTTGCGTTTGGGGGCACTATTCCGCATGCTCCGTGGGTGCGTGAAGCGGTGCAGCGAGTCATCGACGACGTTCTCAATCCCGTCCTTCAGAACGACGCGAGCAGTATCCAATTGCTGGACGTGAGTGAGGACGAGGTGGTCGTTCAAGTCACCGGGCGTGCAGCGTTTGGCGTCGGTGCGGAGTTTGTCCGTACCGGTGTCATCGAACCGGCTCTGCGAAAGGTAGTGGGAGACGAGTGCGCGATTCTCATCAAGAAAACGATTCCGACCGCGAAGCGGCGCACGTGACGCCATGTACGATCTAGACAAGACGATCCGCGAGCGGCGGTCCGTGAGAGGCTTCCTCCCAAAACCCGTGCCCCGCGACGTTCTCGAGGAGGTACTGGAGCTGGCACAGCACGCCCCTAGCAATTGCAATGTTCAGCCATGGCGCGTCTACATCGCGTCGGGGGATACGTTGGAGAAGCTGCGCTCAGCACTGGTTCACGCGGTCACGACCGGTGAGTCGCCCACGATGGTGGCCCCGATGGATGAGTTCTTCGGAGGCTATCGTGAGAAGCAGGTCGCGTGCGCGGTCGAGCTCTACGGCAAGATGGGGATCGAACGTGGCGACCAGCTGGGGCGCTTGAAAGCGAGCCTTCGCAACTTCGAGTTTTTCGACGCTCCGCATGTCGCGTACATCTGCATGGATAGGAGCTTCGGGCTCGGTGTGGCGCTCGATGTCGGCATGTACGTGCAAACCTTGATGCTTGCCATGCAGTCCCGCGGAATCAGCTCCTGTGCTCAGGCATCGTTGCGTGCCTATCCAGAGCTCGTCGCCGAGCACCTTGGCATTCCGGACGGCGAGCAGATCCTCTGCGGGCTGTCGTTCGGCTATGAAGACGCCAAGGTTGCCGCCAACGAAACGCGCCAGCCGCGAGATCCGATTTCCAGCAACGTGTTCTTTCGAGGCGACGCGGGCTAGCGACCCTTGAAGTCCCCTTCGCGCCGCTCGATGAATGAGAGGATACCTTCTGCGGCGTCTTCGCTGTCCATGAGCTCGCGGGCGATCACGAGAAGCTCGGCGACGGCCGCATCCGTGCCCCGGATCTGAGCCGTCCGAGAGGAGCGAAGGGTCGCCACAACACCCAATGGGGCACGTCTAGCGACGGTCCGCGCGATTTGGATGGCTTTATCACGCAGCTCGTCAGCCGGGACGACCTCCTGGACGAGACCGAGCCGCAGGGCCTCCTCGGCATCGAATCGGTCGCCGGTGAGAAGCCAGCGCATGGCGTTGCCCCACCCGGCGATCTCCGGGAGACGGATCGTGGCTCCACCAAACGGGAAGATGCCTCGGTTGACCTCGATCTGCCCGAAACGAGTCCCTTCCGCCGCCAGGCGAATGTCGGCGGCGAGCAGCAGCTCGATGCCGATGGTGAGGCACCAACCCTGCGCGGCCATGACGAGGGGCTTCTTTCGTCTAGGTTCGCGGAGGTTGAGCACGTCGACCGAGCCCTCCGGGAACAACGGGGCGCCGTTTCGAATGGCGGGACCCACCTCCGCGAGATCGAGACCCGCGGTGAAGTGCTCACCGTTCGCGTAGAGCACCGCACACCAAAGAGATGCGTCCGACTCGTACTCGGTCACCGCTTCCGCGAGCTCCCGGAGCATGCGCAGATCAAAGGCGTTCATCTTGTCGGCGCGATTGAGAACGATGTGAAAGATGCGTCCGTCCCGCTCGGTCACGACACGGGGTTCTTCGTTGGTCATGGGGCGCGATCGTAGTGGACCGCCGTGCCGTAGGCCAGTACCTCGATAGTGCCGATTCCTTCGTTGTTCGTGGTGCTCGAGATGGTCGACGTTTCCAGTCGGGTATTGATGTACGCATCGGCGTCGGGCTGAGATTCCTTCATGCGAAGGACGGCTTCGCGACGAGCCCGTTCGATCAGCGACGAATAGGAACGGATCTCTCCGCCGAAGATCATTCGGAATCCGCTCAGAAACCGTTTGAAGTGATCGACGGAGACCACCACGGACCCGCTAGCGAGGGTCGCGGAGCGAATGGAACCGGGCGCATCCCACTGCTTGGTGGAGACCGCGGGCTGCGCGTCGAAGTTGGCCTCACGCTCGATGATACTTCGGTAGTGCTCACGTTCGATGCGCGACCCAACGATCCGCCCGACGACGATGAGAAGGACGGGGAGCCCGATGGAGATCAGAAGTTCGATCGACATGGCGCAGCTACTCGACCATGACGGCCGTGCCGTACGCAAGGATCTCTGAGGCGCCTTGCGCGACCGACGAGGTCGTGAAACGCACGTTGATGACGGCGTTTGCGCCGAGCTCGCGCGATTGCGCGACCATGCGGCTCGTCGCCTGGGCCCGGCTTTCTTGGAGGAGCTCGGTGTAGCCTTTGAGCTCTCCTCCGACGATGTTCTTGAGCCCTGCTGCGAAGTCACGGCCGAAGTGTTTCGCGCGAATCGTGCTTCCCTGCACCAGTCCGAAGTGCTGCACGATTCGTCGGCCCGGCACGCTGTCGATGTTGGTGAGAATCAAATGAGCCCCCTCTGTGTCCGTTGTAGCAGAAAGCTCCCTGGCTTGGGTCCGGCTGGCAATTGAAAGTGTACGCCTCTCCCGTGGGATTCGATGATCCCCTTGGGGAAGCAGCGCTGCGTGGGTAGGACTACGACGTCGAGCTCGCCGTCGGTACGTCCCACGTTACAGCTCGTAGCGCGGCCCAGCTGCTCGCGGAGGTCGGCGCTGGCGATCGGGTCTATGACGATGAAGTCGTACGTGAACGGCATCTCCACGATCTTGGGCGGGCCAGGTTGCAGAAGGATTGGACCCGGAAGAGGGATCCAGTCGTCTTCGGTAGCGTAGCTGATCGAGGTCTGTTCGTAGGGCGCGTCATACTCGTGGTGATAGACCATCGCGTGTACCGTCGGGCTCAACACGGGGAGCTGCCGGCTTAGAACGACGTCCTGGTAGTCAGAGACGTAGAGCACGCGGGCGCCCCTCGGGAGCTGCTCGGTCATGCGCTCGAAGACCGTGCGATATAGGACCTCTCGATGCACCAATTCTGGGATGGAAGGAACCTTTGCGACTTCCGTCGATGCAGCAGGAAGCATGAGAATCACCAGCTGGGTCGCCCCCGCCGCGACCAGCGCGAGGCGACGACGCCTTTGGGGCAGCTCAGGACCCGCGGCGAGCGCGGTCACCACGATGATCGCCGGAATGAACCCGAGGAGGTAGCCAGGCTCGGAGCAGAACATTGCTAAATAGAAGAGAACCGCCGGCGCTGCGCTCCACAAGGCGATCGACCGGGCCCGTTTGTACGCGGGGTCCGGTGGCTCGGCGCTACCCACGCGAGCGAGCATCGCAATCAATGCGGGCGCGAGCGCCAGCGCCAACCACAGCGCCGTGCTCTTCATGTTGAATGCGACAAAGCCTGGGATCGCCTCGCCACTGAAAGGGCTGCTCGCGCGCACGATCGTCTGCTGCACCAACACGTCGTTCGCGGCGCGCCAATTTTCAAATCCTCCGCTTGCACGAAAAGTCGGGAGCATCCAAGCGAGCGCTCCCAGTAGGCTCGTGATCCCTGTGACGCAAAGATGAAAGAAGCGGCGAAATCCGATCGCCCAGACGATAGGACCGACGGCGGCGACGACGAAGCTCGGACGAAACGCGCTTCCAAGTGCGAGTGAAGCGCCGAGGGCCACCGCCCAGCGAACGGTGGGTCGGTCGAGGTAGCGAAGCAAAGCGAGTAGAAGGAGGGCAGCGGCGAAGGCTTCGGATGTGTGCGTCTGCGCGTCAACCGCGTGGTAGATCAAGAACGGGTGGAAGGCGGTGAGGATTGCCGCGTAGCCGCGCGCGACCGGGTCACCCGGACGCAGCATCTTCACCGCGATGTAGACGAGCGGAATCGTCAGGGTCGACAGCAAGCGGGCCATCAGCTGGACGGTCCCAAAGAGGCTTCCGTCCACGACGGCGTGCAGGGCGCGCAGCATCCAAACGTAGACCAGATAGCCTGGCGGGTGGGGCGCGTAGTGAGCCAGGTTGAACTCGCGCATGCCGTACACGAGGTTGATCGGGTCGACGTCCAGCGCTATTTCGGAAGAGAGGGTCCAAGAGATCCAATAGTGAGCAACACAAGCCACGAAAAGTACCGCTAGCGATGCGTGCTCGGGCGTGAGCTCGGCACTCGAGCTACTGCTTGCCTCCCCGTTCAAACGTTCCCCCTTCGTGGCGGCAGAATACCTTCTCACCCGAAGGGTGGCATCTTTCGGGACATGGGAAACGTGCTATGGTTTCGCGGTGAAACTCTGCGTCATTGGTACGGGATACGTTGGCCTCGTTACCGGCACGTGCTTTGCCGCGACCGGTCAGCGTGTGGTCTGCGTCGACAAAGACGCGTCGAAGATCGAGCGCCTGCGGCGCTACGAGATTCCTATCTACGAGCCTGGTCTCGACGAGATGGTCAAGGAGAATGCCAGCGCGGGCCGCCTCACTTTCTCGACCGACCTCGCAGCCGCCGTGCGCGACGTAGACCTTGCGTTCATCGCGGTCGGGACACCTCCTACTCTCGACGGCGAGGCTGATCTGAGCGCGGTCTTTGGAGTTGCGCGGCAGCTCGTCGAGCATGCCACCCATGACCTCGTCATCGTCATGAAGAGCACCGTTCCGGTTGGCACCAATGCCCAGGTTCAACGGCTGGTGGCCGATGCGGAGCACGACATCCAGGTCGTGTCGAACCCGGAGTTCCTCAAGGAGGGCGGCGCGATCGGCGATTTCATGCATCCGGATCGGATCGTGGTTGGCGTGCGCCCAAGCCACGAGCGCGCGCGACGCCTCATGAACAGGGTCTATCACCCACTCAACCTCTCGAGCACCAAGATCGTGTGGATGAACCCCGAGAGCGCGGAGGTGACCAAGTATGCGGCCAACACGATGCTCGCGATGCGCATTTCGTTCATGAACGAGCTAGCTGTCCTGTGTGAGGAAGTGGGCGCGGACGTGCAGAGCGTACGTCATGGCGTCGGCAGTGATCCACGTATCGGATCCCAGTTTCTCCATGCCGGGCCGGGGTACGGCGGGTCTTGTTTCCCAAAGGACGTCAAGGCGCTGGTCGCCACCGGGCGGCGTCACGGCATCGAGCTCGAGCTCGCGGACGCGACGAACCGTGTGAACGTTCGTCACCGCAGCTTTTTGGTGCGCAAGCTCAAGCGCCACTTCGACAACGATCTCGCTGGCAAGCGGATTGCGATCTGGGGGTTGGCGTTCAAACCGGGCACGGACGACGTCCGCGAGTCTCCGTCGATCGCCACGATCGAGTTCCTCCTCAACGAGAGGTGCGAGATCGTCGGTCACGATCCCGAAGCCATGGAAAACATCGGTACGATGTTTGGCGACAGCATTTCGTTGGTCGACGATGCCTATCAAGCGCTGAAGGATGCCGATGCGCTCCTCTTGCTGACCGAGTGGCGCGAATACCAGTACCCGGAGTTCGACCGGATTCGGGAGCTCATGCGCACACCGGTCATTTTGGACGGCCGCAATATCTGGGTCACCTATCGATTGGCCGAGCAAGGATTCGAGTACGCGGGCGTCGGAATTCAGAACGAATCCGCGTGAGGGGCGATGTGCGGGCGATACACGCTGGCCTGTCCCGACGAAGCAACCCTCATCCGTAGCCTACCGTTCGATGCATTCAGCGAGACCCGGATTGAGCTCCGGCCGCGCTACAACATCGCGCCAGGTCAGCGGAGCCCGGTGCTCTATCTGCGGAGCGGCAAGCCGATCTTGACCGACGGATTGTGGGGCTTGATGCGTTCCGGGGAAGGGCTCGCGATCAACGCCCGCTCGGAAACGGCGGAGCACACCGAGCTGTTCCGTGACGCGTTTCGCGATGGCCGATGTCTCGTGCCGGCCGACGGCTTCCTCGAATGGCGAAAGGAAGGTCGCATCGATCAGCCACATCTATTTCGACGCCGAGA
>CAZHPJ010000009.1:0-18316 GCA_964534585.1 uncultured Sandaracinaceae bacterium
GGGGCAATTGCCGGAGCGCTTTGAGCAGGACCCCGGCGCGGCGCCAGGGCGGTGCGGTCGGCGAGACGTAGATCACGAGCTGGCCCGCAACCCTGCACAGGCCCCCGTCGATATGGGCTTCATCGGGGAGCTCCTCTTCGAGCAGGCGAATCCCCAGGCGCGTCAGGGCTCCTTCCAATGCGTCGAGCTGCAGCGTGAGATCCACGGCCCAAAGGTGTGCCTAGGGGTCGCGCCCCGCAATCTGGTCGTTTCGGAGGCCTAGCTGGTAAGATGATGCGGCATTGATTCGGCTAGCGAAACCGTGGATTGGCGAAGATGAGCAGCGCGCCGTCGCTGCCGTTCTCGAATCTGGACAGCTCGTACAGGGGGCTCTGGTCGGGCGGTTCGAGCAGGCAGTCGCCGCACTGGTCGGGCGGCGGCATGCGGTCGCGGTATCGAGTGGAACGTCTGCATTGCAGCTCGCACTCAAGGCGCTGCAGGTCGGGCCGGGAGATGAGGTGCTATGCCCGGCGTTGAGTTGGCCGAGCCCCGCACATGCGGTTCGCATCGCGGGGGCGAAGGTGCGCTTCGTCGATGTGGATCAGGACGAGTGGAACAGCTCCGCCGAAGCGCTACGCACTGCACGGAACGGCAACACGAGAGCAGCGATCGTAATCGACCAGTTCGGCAACCCGGCGCGCGCGGAGCAGATCCGCGAGGCGCTCGGCGCACTGCCTATCATCGAAGATGCCGCGTGCGCGCTGGGCAGCCGCTTCGTGAACGGCCCATGCGGAAGCCTGGGGACGGTCTCGTGTCTGAGCTTCCATCCGAGGAAGATCCTGACGACGGGCGAGGGCGGGATGTGCCTCACCGATGATGACAACGTCGCGGAAAAGCTCCGGATGCTGCGCAACCACGGACAGTTGAGCGGGGAGTTCGTCGTCGCGGCAGGCAATTCCCGGATGACCGAAATCGCCGCTGCGTTGGGGCTCGTGCAGCTCCAACGTCTCAACGAGATCGTTGCACGGAGGCGTGCGATCGCAGCGCTTTACCGTGAGTCTTTGAGCGGTGAGGTGGACTTGCAGAGCACACCGGCTGGCGCGGAATCCAACTATCAGACGTTCGGCGTGCTCCTGCCACAGGGCCGCGACCGCAATACAGTACGCGAAACGCTGCGGGAACGTGGCGTCGAGGCCGGGCTTCTCTCGTTTGCGATTCACAAGCTCGGTAGCTTCGCCGGAAACGACGCTTCACTACCGATCGCCGAGCACATCGCAGCGCGTGGCATCGCGCTTCCGCTCTATCCACAGATGCGTAACGCCGAAGTCGATGAAGTAGTAAGAAGCCTTCGTGGGGCGCTCGATGAGTGAAGAGGTCGTGCTGGAGGTGAAAGGGCTTCGGAAAGTCTTCCACATCGGGTTCTTCCGAAAGCGCGTGGAGGCCGTGAGAGGCACCAGCTTTACGGTGAAAAAAGGGGAGATCTTCGGTCTGCTCGGGCCCAACGGCGCGGGGAAAACCACGACCATCAAGGCGATCCTCCGGCTGATTTTTCCAACTGAAGGCGAGATTCGGATCTTCGGCCGTTCGGGGAACGACCGAGAAGTGGCGAGGCGCATCGGTTACATGCCTGAGAACCCCTATGTGTATCAGTACCTCAAGCCGTTCGAGTTTTTGGATCTATGCGGGCGCCTGGTAGGGCTTTCGAAGCATGATCGTCGCGTCCGATCGGAAGAAATGATCGACAAGGTCGGTCTTCGGGAAGCGGTGGACCGACCGATCGGAAAATTCTCGAAGGGTATGATGCAGCGGATCGGACTGGCGCAGGCCCTCCTCCACAACCCGGAGCTGCTGGTGCTCGACGAGCCGATGAGCGGGCTCGATCCGATAGGCCGCAAGGAGGTGCGTGACGTGTTGCTGGAACAGCGAGAGCGCGGAAAGACACTCTTGTTCACGAGCCACATCCTGAGCGATGTCGAGCTCCTGTGTGACCACGTGGTGATCATGCAACGGGGGGAGATCACGGCGGAAGGGCAAGTACACGACCTGTTGGAATCGGCAGGCCGCAGGGTCGAGATTCGGCTGAGCGGCGCGTCACAGGCTCTCAAGGATTCGCTCAGGTCGCGGGGAAAGATCCTCGATGACGGAGATGGACACCTGACGCTTCGAGTCGATGGTCAGAAGACAGTCGAGGAGATCATCCGCATCTCGAACGCGGCAGGCGCGCGACTCGATGCGATGATCCCCGAAAGGCAAACGCTCGAGAAACTGTTCTTGAAGAACGCAGGCCGCTGAGCCGCCCACTTGCTCCGGCGGAGTTGGTCTCTACATCTACGGCATGACCGTCAAAAGGGTTTCGCCGCAGGAGGCCGCGGCGCTCATCGAAGACGAAGGCTACGTCTACTTGGACGTTCGCTCTATCCCGGAGTTCGACGCGGGCCACCCCGGGGGCGCCTACAACATCCCCCTCGTGCACGCGGCGCCTTCAGGCATGTGTCCGAATGAGGACTTCATGTCAGTCGTGCTCGCAGTCTTTCCGAAAGACACGAAGCTGGTGATCGGCTGCAGATCGGGCAACCGCTCGTTGCGCGCGGCCAAGGCATTGATGTCGGCCGGATTCAGGGACGTCGTCGATCAGCGGGCCGGAATGGACGGCGCGCGCAATCCATTTGGCCAGGTCGAAGAGGCCGGCTGGACGAGCGCCGGACTCCAAGTCTCCATCGAGGCGCATCCGGACAGGACCTACGAAGCCCTTTCGGCGCGCAAAGGCCGCTAACCGAAGAAGCTCGACCAGAGGATGCCGGGAAGCCTGGCGAGCGACGGGTCGGCGTTGAAGTAGGTCATCTTGCGCCCGACGGTGGCCGCAGTCTTGTTGTCGATGAACCAACTGGGCTTGGGCCACATGCGAAACGGCCCGCGAAGCACCGATTTTTGCGGCCTATCGAACATGTAAGTGTTGTGGACGACGCCGCTGCCCGAACGAATGTCTTCAGTCGGATGGCCTGGGAATGCGCCCCAGGTAGGGGTGACCAACGCATAGTTGATCGCCGGCCAATGATTGACTGCGACGCTACCGTACCGAAGATTGACGATCGCTCGCTCGACGGCTTCAGCGACGGCCGGGTCTTTCATGGACTTCGGGTGCACGAATATGCCCGCGCTGAGCGTGCCCCAGATCGAGTCGTTGCAGAAGTCTACCGCCCGATCGATGTACTCCACGACCGACTCGGCAGAAAGCGCAACTTCACTGGTCTGGCCGCACCACGATTCACTGGTAAAGCAGAGGTCGTCGGTCTGGTTAGGGTCGAGGTGGTGTATCAATGTCCACGGGACGCGGCCGGGGCCCTTAGAGCCGAATTGATCGGCATCGGGATGCTGGTCGACGAACATCTTCTGGCGCCCTGTGGCACCTGGATAGTACGGCTTTCGGTCCGCGGCGCTCGTCAACGCTTTTCGGAACGACGCCAGCAAGCTTTCGCGTTTATCCCATTGCTCGTGCTGAACGACGACCCGAGTCGCAACGCAGTTGAAGCCCGCGTTGTTGCACAATGAAGAGGCGAGATTGACGCCGTGAAAGTCCAAGTCCTTCTGCGACCAGGGGCCAGGAACGATGATGATCGGGCTCACGTTCCCGAGCTCACTGCTGAGGCGCTTGGTGTTGCGGGGATCACGATTCGCCTTGCGGCGCGCGCCTTCTTCGCCGACGCCAAAAACGATCGCGTCATGGGTCTTGTCCGAACCGGTGATGTGGATTTCCTCGACGAGCCGATGTGTGCAGAGGTAATCGCCTTCGGCGGCGCCACCGTAGACGACCCGAAAAAAGCCACGCTCGCGAAGTGGCGCGAACATCTCGTCGACGAACGGGCCTAAGTACTCGTTGACCGGGTTCATCTTCAGGATGACAACCTGCCCTTCCACGAAGAGCTTGTAGAGCGCATCCATCGGACCTATCGAAGAGACGTTCCCGGCACCAAGCACGAGGGCGAGCACTCCCTTGGGCGATGTCTTTCGATAAAAAGCGGCCTGGTTGTCGCTCAGGCTGTCGAGAGTGACCCCTGGCTGCATCCACACCTCGGCAGTGAAACCCTGAAAGAGCAGGCCATCCCAGCCGTCGGCCGGGAATACCGGGGCCACCACCTGCCCGTCGGGACGTGTGTAGGCCGCCTTCGGAAGCTGCGGCGCCCCCCGCTCCCGGATGTCACCGAGGGACACGATGAGGAGGGAGAGGTTCCGGATGACGGCTGCGGGCCCCGCGAGCCACTCCTCGCCCTCTTCGGCAGTACCGAAGGTCATGCCTTTGGCTTCCATGGAGGCTTTCACCCAGCGCTCGGCGACCTCGACCGCTCGTTCGCGTAGGTGCTCGAGAAGCTCGATGCGTTCGTCGATGTCGAGCGCAGCCCACTCTTGCTTGTTGTCTTCGAGGATGGCGAGAGCCTCGTCGAGCTTCGACTGCGAGGTCGGCTCGATTCTATGCTCCGCTTCGGGGATGGCAGCGGAGCCTTGTGGTTCGGCGACAGCTTGAGTCACGGGGGCCTCCTTCTAGGGCGCGGATAGGGAGGATATGTTGGGGTGTTGGCCCCCAGAGATCAAGAACTCCCGAACCTCGCCGAGGGTATCGCAAGCCCGCGCCGGCGGGAGGCTTCGAAGAAAGACTTTTCCGTAGCCTTTTCGCCGAATTCGCGAGTCCAGGATGGCAACGACGCCGCGGTCCTGGGTGGTGCGAATCAGCCGCCCAAAGCCCTGCTTCAACGACAGGGCGGCCGCCGGAACGAGGTACCGCATGAAGGAGGATTCGCCGGCCTCGTCGAGGCGTTCGCAGCGGGCCGCCACGACGGGGTCGCTTGGGACGTCGAAAGGCAGCTTGTCGATCACGACCAGCCGAAGCGCCGAACCCGGGACATCGACGCCTTCCCAAAAGCTGGCGGTCGCAAACAAGACCGTGTTGCCGTGATCGCGAAACCGGTCGAGCAAAGTCTGCTTCGGGGCGTCGCCTTGAACGAACCACTCGTAGTCGATCTCGTCGCCCACGCGCTTCGAGAGCAGCCGCATCATGCGCAGGGAGGTCGACAGAATGAACGCGCCTCCCCCCGACATTCGGATCAACTCGAGGATCTCTTTGACTGCGGCATCGAGAAAGTCTGGAGATCGCGGGTCGGGCAGATGCGTCGGCGCATACAGCGCAGCTTGCTCCTCGTAACGGAAGGGCGACTCGACGATTTCTTCGCTGACTTCGGTTTCGAGTCCGAGACGGCGTTTGACGAAGCTGAAGTCGCCGCCGGTGGTCAGCGTAGCACTCGTGAAGACGATACACGGGACGCGCTCGTGGAGACGCTCACGCAACAGTGGGCCGACGTCGATCGGGCTCGAGCCTACCGACGGGCCGCGCCCGCTTCCCTGGGCCCAGCTCACTTGTCCGGGCTCTTCGAGGGAACCGAGAGCATCGCGCAGCTGATCCGCGCGCTTGGCGATTTGCAAGACGTTCTCGCGAGGTGGCCGTTTGTTTCGACACGACGCTGCGAGCTCCAAGAGCACGTTGTCCAGGGCGAAAAGGGCCTCTTTTGGGATCGCGTCGGGAGGCAAGGAGACCCGACCGCCATTGGCGTCGCCGGGGAGGACGCTGAAGAAATTCGAGGCCTGCTGGAGCACCGCATCGAGCAGCCGCGCCTCGTGCCCTTGGTCGCCGCGTGCACGGTGGAGGGCTGCGCGAGCGTCTCGTACGAGGCGTTCGAGCATGGCGATGGACAGACGCGAGCCGAAGAAGAGCGTTGCGGTGTCCTCGATCTGATGTGCCTCGTCGAAAATGACGGCGTCATAGTCGGGCAACACCGAGGCGAAACCGGTGTCGCGCAATGCCAGGTCGGCAAAGAACAAGTGGTGGTTGACGATGAGGAGCTGGGCGCCCTCTGCACGCCTGCGTACCCGCGTCACGAAGCACTCGTCGTAGTAGTTGCAACGAGCCCCGATTCGCGTGTCCGAGCCGCTCACGACGCGCGACCAGATCGGATCTTCCTCCGCGATCGAGGCGAGGGCCGCGCGGTCACCCGAGTCGGTCGTCTCGACCCAGTTGCGAAGTGTGGGCAAGGACCGCGCGAACCGCGGCTGCATAGCGTCCGCGCTGCTCGACAGCTCGTGAAACCGGCGGCGGCAGAGGTAGTTGCTGAGGCCCTTTACACAGGCGGCGTCGATCTCGATTCCCAGGTGACGCTCGAGGGCCGGCAGGTCCTTTTCCATGATCTGGTCCTGCAGCGCGCGAGTGCCGGTCGACACCAGGACGCGACGGCCGCTCAGCGCCGCAGGAATCAAGTAAGCCCAGGTCTTGCCCGTTCCCGTTCCGGCCTCGATCAAGAGAACCCCATCGTGCTCCAACACGTCTTGCACGGCGCGGGCCATCCGAATCTGGCCGGGACGGTGCTCGTAGCCGGTAACGCAGCGGGCCAGCGGGCCCGTACGTCCAAGCAGATGACCCGCATCCATGGGCGTGCTCTAGCACGAGGCGCTGTCACTGCCCTGGTGACGCGCTATAGACAGTCGAATCGTGATCCCGATCCGCGACATCAATCAAACACGCCGCAGGCCGGTCGTCACGTGGGCCCTCATCGGCGTCAACGTACTGATCTTCGTCGGGAGCCTCAGCCTCGGGAACACCGAGGCTGAAGCGCTCGTGATGCGCTTCGGGGTGATCCCGGACGTGATCGTGCATGGAAACTGGGCCGTCACTCGCGCCGATGGCGGCGCGCTCGGAAGCTGGGTCACGGTGTTCACCAGCATGTTCCTGCACGGCGGGCTGCTGCACCTCGGGAGCAACATGCTCTTCCTGCACGTCTTTGGCGACAACGTGGAGGATGTGCTCGGCCGAGGCCGGTTTGTACTGTTCTACACTCTATGCGGGGTCGGCGCGGTAGTGGGGCAGATCCTGGTCGACCCAAACAGCATGGTGCCGATGATCGGCGCATCGGGGGCAATCTCGGGCGTCCTGGCCGGATACCTGACCCTATTCCCACACGCCCGCGTCGTCACACTCATCCCGATCTTCATCTTCATTCACTTCATGGAAGTGCCAGCCGCGATCTTCATCGTGCTGTGGTTCGTGCTGCAGCTCGTGCTGGGCTACCTGTCGCTCGGCATCATCGCGGACGGCGGTGGTGGCGTCGCGTGGTTTGCGCACATCGGCGGCTTCCTGGCCGGTCTAGCGTGCGTTCGCATACTCTACCGAAAGCCTAGGGGGCGTCGGCAGGGGTTGTTTCACTAGGAGCAGAAGTAGGAGGCGTTTCGACGGCCTTAGGCGCAGGAGGCGGCTCTGCGGGAGGTTCAGCAGGGGGGGGCTCAACAGAGGGGCCAGCTGAAGGCTCAACTGAAGGCTCAGCAGAGGGCTCAGCCTTGGCCTTTACCTCGTTCGGAGGCGGCGTGACCGCCTCGGTGCTCGACGCGGCTTGCGCCGGCTCCGCGGCTCCGTCCTTTTGGAGCGTCACGTTGACGGTGGCGGCCATGCGGCGTGTCTCTTCGGTGAAGTCGTCGCGCGCAACGGACCTAGTAGCGGTCTTGTAGCCGTCCATGGAAACCACGATTTCGCGGGGACCCGGCATCGACTTGAACCGGAGCGCGCCGGGTGTGGCGACCTGCCCGCCACCCACTGCGCTTGCACTGGCGCCCGCGGGGTTGGTGATGACCTGAACGACATAGGGAAGCGGCGCGAGCCAGAGCTTCACCGGTGCTTGGTCCGCCTGAACCGTGATCCGCTGCCTGCGGGGCAGGTAGCCACGGGCCTTCGAGAAGAGCGAAAGCTTGGCACCGGCCTCGTACTCGAGCTCGAGCGGCGTGCGCCCCACACTCTTGCCGTCGACACTAACCATCGCGCCGACCGGGCGGGACAGGACCTCGAACTTCACGATGCTGATCTCCGCCACTTCGACGGGCGCCACCTCTGTGTCCTCTACGTTGACTGCAGGTTCCGCCGCCTGCACGGGCTCTACCTCAACGACAGCAACTGCTTTTTTTACAGGTTGCGGTTCTACGCTGGCCTGTTCCGGCTGAGCCGTTGGCGCCGCCGGATCCATCCAGCCGTCCATCAACCCGAGCTGCCATGCCGCCAGCGCACCGGCGGCCAGAAAAAGCACGAACAGGAGCGAGAGCATCCAGCCGCGCGAACGCGGCTTCTCGGGCGTCGGCCGCATGGTCCAAACCGGCTCGGGGGCCTGTGGAACCTTGAACGCCTCAGCGGGAATCCCCGGCGCGTCGGGCACGGGTGCACCAGGCGGTGGAACCCCCGGAGCTGCGGGGTCGAGCAAGCGGGCGCGGATGGGCTCGCCTGACACGGGGCCGAGCGAGTCGCCGGCTGCCGAGGCGAACAGATCGGGAACGGCGTCATTCAGCGGTGAGCTCGAAGGCGAGGCCACGACCGGGGTTGCCCGCTTCTCTGCGGCGAAGGCCGAGGCCGCTTCCGCGGTGACCACCGTTGGGTCCGCGTCTGGGTAGTCCGACGCGGGGTCACTGGTCTCCGAATAGTCGTACTCCGCGAAGTCACGAATCTTGGTGGTCTCATCGTCGAGAAAATCATCTTCGGCGTTGAGCTCGTTTATCGCCGGTGCCGCGGCGCTGCCCATGCTCGCGCTTGCGCTCATCCCGGCGCCTCCGAAGGCGGACATCGCGCCGCGCGACGGAGAGTCGGAAACGGTGTGCCTCTTCTTGGTGGGGAGCTCGTGATGGGCACTGAAGGCCCCGCGTGCAGCCGCAGCGCGTGTGTCGCCGAGCTGGTTGCTAGCCTGGCGGGCGTGCTCCGCTCCAGCCTGTGCTTCGCGTGTCGCCACTTCACTGGCTCCGCCCTCTTCGAGCGCGGAAGCCAGGAACTCGCTTACGTGGCGGACCTTAGTTGGGTCCGTTTCGGCAAGGGCGCCCGAATCGGGAGCGGCTGCCGGCGCGAGTCGAGATCCCTCTTTGCCCTGCTCGAAGACACCGGGGCGGCCGCGGCCCTCTGCAATGCGTTGCACGACCGCGCGGGACTCCGAGTCCATCTTGATGAACTTGATGCCCATACCCGGCGGGTTCTCCGCGTCGGTTTCGGCCTCATCGCGCCTCCAAATCACACGACCCACCCCATGGATCAACGTCGAATGGTCTTGAAGGATAAACTCGAACTTCAGAAGCGTGCCCACCGCCAGCGGTTTCTTGGCCTTGATGAATACACCCCCACGTGAGATGTCGCTGCTGTAGCGTTCGATGAAGTCCTCGAGCGTGGCGCTCTTGTAACGAATCCTCAGCGAAAGCAACGTGCGCTTGTCCTTGCGTGCGTCTGCCATGTTCTGTTGTCTAAAGCCCCCAACTCCAGACTAGCCATCGAATGGTGAAGCAACAAACGTTTGGCCAAAAAAGGATGTCAGGTAGGGGTCATGGCAACCGATAGTTGCGCACGGATCTCGCGTTTTGCGCCCAACGTAGTCCAAAGTCGCACATCAGTATCGATGGGGATCCCCATGTTTACACCGTGTAATTCAAGGGCCCAGTGCGATTTCGAACAATGGCTGATGGTGGCTCGGTGGACCGAAAAGCCGCCGCGCAAGAGATCTCGCAGCGCAAACGCGAGATGCTCGGCGCCGGGTTCGGTCGTGATGTGTCGAGTAGACCAGGGGCTTCCCTGCGAAGGCATCTGCCCGATACAAAGAGCGCACGCATCAACGAGTGAATCAGCTTCTACGTCGATCTCGAAGCCTCCAACAGACGGCGTCCCGCGGACGATTGCTTCGCGAGCCCATGCTCGCGGAGGACCTCCGAGTCGCGCGAGCGAAGGAGCAAATGTTTCCCTGAGCTCAGGTGCGACATCCAAGAGAGGCGCCAACGCAAACCCGCGGTTCTCGAGCTCGGGATGAGGCACGGACAGCTCGGGCGACTCGTGCGGACCGCGCTGATCCCAAAGCATGTCGAGATCGATGCTGCGCGGCCCCCATCGTTCATCTGGAACGCGATGCCGACTGAGGCGGCGCTCCGTTCGCAGTAAGACACTCAAGAGCTCGGGTGGCGCAAGGGTCGTCTCCAAACGAAACGCCGCGTTCAGGTAGCGCGGTTGCGGCGGACCGAGCGGCTCGGTCTCATAGATCGTGGAGACCTCCCGAACCTCGATTCCCTCACGGGCGTTGAGCAAGACGCTAGCGCAGCGGATCGAGGCCTCCCGCGCACCGAGATTCGACCCCACCCCAACGACGACGACGTTCACGGAACCAGTCTCGATTAAAAGGGGCCTGTCCCCTTTTTCCTAGTGTTAATTGCGGCTACGTTCAGCGCATGTCGGAGATGCCGCTTTTCGAGCGTCTTCAGGGCCAAGACCATGACGGCGATGAGCGTGTCTTCCGCGTGAGCGAAGTCAACCGCGCGGTTCGCTTCACGCTGGAGGACAACTGGGCGAACGTGCTGATCGAGGGAGAGCTCTCAGACGTCCGGCGCGCGAAGGGCCACGTCTACTTCACGCTGAACGACGAGGAGAACCCGGCACAGTTGCGGGGCGTCATGTTCCAGTCCGACGTTCGGCGGACGAAAGCTCCGTTGGAAGATGGAGCACGTATTCGATTCCGTGGAACACTGTCCTTGTACACGGCGCGCGGTCAGTTCCAGCTCATTGCCCGATCGGCCAAGCTCGCCGGCGAGGGAGAGCTCGCGGCCCAATTTCGAAAGCTGCAGGCGAAGTTGGAGGGCGAGGGGTTGCTCGACCCAGAGCGCAAGCGGCCACTCCCGGAACTGCCACGCGTAGTGGGCGTGGTCACGAGCCGGACGGGCGCGGCGTTGCGCGACATCATCCGTGTGGCTTCGGAGCGTTGCCCCGTGCAGATCCTCGTCGCGGATTGCCGCGTACAAGGCGAGGAAGCGCCTCAGAGCATAGTCTCAGCGCTCGAGCTGATTCAGCGCGTCCGCGATTTGGACGTCGTGATCGTTTCGCGCGGCGGCGGCTCCGCGGAGGACCTTTGGGCATTCAACGACGAAGGCGTAGCCCGCGCGATCGCGGCTTGCCGGGTCCCCGTCGTGAGCGGCGTCGGCCACGAGGTCGACATGACGATCGCGGACTTGGTCGCCGACGTGCGCGCTGCGACGCCCTCCAATGCTGCGGAGATCGTCGTGCCGGAGCTCGAAACGCTACTGCGGGACGTGCAGTCTTTAGAACGAAGGCTGAACCAGGCGCTCGACAACCGAATCGGCGGGCTCCGGCTTCGGCTCGAGCGACTGCTGCACCCGCTCTACAACGCTCGGCGTGTCATTGCCCCGGTGCGTCGGCAGCTAGTCGCGCTGCACGGACAGCTGCAGCATGCGCAACGGTCCGATCTCCGGCGTCGGCGCACACAGCTGACGGACCTCAATCAAAGCTTGATGCGCTTGGACCCGCGGTCGGTGCTGCGCCGCGACCAACGCCAGATGGCGACGCTGACCGCCAAGCTCAGGGAAGCGGGCCGCTTGCCGATTCGGCGTCGGCGCGAGCGCTTGCTCGCCCTCAGCTTCACGCTGCAGGGTCGAGGACGGCCGATGGTGAAGGAAGCACGCGCCGCGTACGCCGAGCTTTGCGCGCACCTAGATGCACTTTCTCCTCTGCGGGTGCTCGAGCGTGGGTACGCGATCGCCCTTCATGAATCGACCGGCCTCGCTGTGCGGAGGCAGTCCGATGTCAAGGAAGGCGACCGGCTTCGTGTCCGAGTGTCGGATGGGGAGTTTGGTGCGAAAGTCGAAAGCCATGAGTGATCTGATTCGCCTCGGGATTTTCGGTTGGCCGGTCGCTCACTCGAAGTCTCCTCAGATGCACGAGTCGGCCGCGCGCACACTCGGAATCGAGCTGCAGTACGAGTGCTTCGAGGTCGCGCCAGACGATTTGGCCAAGGCGGTTACGCACGAGCACGAGGCAGGCATCGACGGATACAACCTCACCGTGCCCCACAAGGAGGCGATCACGGCGCTGATCGACGAAGTCGCTCCGGCGGCTCGAGCGATCGGCGCTGTCAACACCGTCGTGCGGATGGATGGGCGGTACGTAGGGCACAACACCGACGCCCCTGGTTTGGTGCGAGCGCTCGAAGAAGCCAATGTGGTCGTCAGCGACGCGCGGGTCGTCGTGCTTGGAGCAGGAGGCGCAGCGCGAGCGGCGGTCGTTGGGCTCTCGAACGCAGGCGCCGACGAGATTACGGTGCTTTCTCGCAGGCCAGAGCAAAGTGAAGCGCTCAGCCAATCGTTGGTAGAGCACGTAAAATGCAACCTAGAAGCGGCACCGCTCAGCGAGGCGAGCTGGTATTTCGAAACGGCGACGTTACTGGTCCAGGCCACGAGTGCGACACTCGAGTCGAACCCGGGTGCCAGTGCGTTCGCGGCGGCGCTCCCAATCGATGCCCTCCCAGCGGAGGCGGCGGTAGTCGACATGGTTTACAAGCCGCTCAAGACATCAGTGCTCTCACGGGCTGAAGAACGCGGGCTCACGGTCGTCGATGGCTTGGGGATGCTCCTGCATCAGGGCGCAATCGCGTTCGAGATGTGGACCGGCGTCGAGCCGCCGCTCGATGTCATGCGTTCGGTATTGAACGACTGACCGCGCCAGCGGTCACATCAAGACGCCGTTGACGGGTTCGATGGGCGGGGGAATCTCCGTCTCGCCGAGTTGCTGGCGCAGATCGATCTCGATGGTGCGGCAGAGGGCTGTCATGGGCGTGTCGTTATCCTCGTTCTCGAAGGGGTTTTTGAGCGATGCGCCGAGCTGCTCGACCACCATGAAGCTCAGGCTGATCACGATCACCGCTACAACCTCGATGGCTCGGATGTGACGGTCGGCGCTGAGAAACGCAATAGGGACTGCGATGGCACTGAGCCACACCAGAGCCCGGGAAATGAAACGCACCTCGTCAGGAAAGGCAGTGCTCTTGATCCGCTCGCAGGCGCCCTGAAGGTCATAGAGTCGATTCAGCGTCGAGTCGAGCTGCATCAGCAAGACCTGTTGGGCAGTGTCGGTGCCAATCACGTGAGCAAGGCGCTCCGCTTGGCAAAGGTTCAGGCGCGTCGGCTTGTTGGCGTACGTCTTCAACTCACTGAGCTCGTCGTCGCTGAGGAACGGTGAGAGCTCGTCCCACGAGTCCTGTTCTCGCAGACTGAGGCGGAGCGCGTTGCAATACGCTAGGTGTCGATGGACCAGCTCAGTGTGGAGCTTCGCAGCTTCTCGTTGGGAACCGATGTTGGGCACGCGCCCCGGCGTGAGCAGCGTGATGACCTCGCGCGCGAAGGAACGACTATCGTTCACGAGCCCGCCCCACAAGATTCGCGCTTCCCACCAACGCTGGTATGCCTCGTTGAATCGAAACACGATGAAGATGCCGACAACCGTCGCGATCAAACCAATCGCGGTCGTGGAGAACACGTCGGTTTCCAGCACTTTCGAGTACCGGGAGACGATGACGATCGCCTGCTCGGCCAGGACCACCGTGAGGATCAGCGCCCAGTTTCGTACGACGAAGCGCTTGAAAGCCCTGGTGAGGCCCGTTCCATGGCGCACGATCATTCCGGGTCGAGCTCCGCGACGCCGAACATCTCGGCCGCATGTACGAACACCAATTCTTCCGCTTCCATGATGGGTTCTGGTGACGCATCGATGCCGAGGGTGCAATCCTCGATCGCAAAAAACTCTTTCGATTGCATGAGCTCATCGGAGACGCGGACGCCACTGGGCAACGGCAAGGTTCCCATCACCAGCCCGCCAGCGAAAAGACACGCCACCTCGTGGCGCGCGCGCACGTCATCCTCGTGAAGTCCCAGCAGCGCGTCCTCCCCTGGCACGACGACCAACACCGCCTTCCGTTGCAGCGCCAAAAACGGAATCGTCTGAGGCTGCTCCGGCAAGCTGACGTTCGTCATCCGAAAGAAGGCCTCATCGCCGTTGAGAAACGGCAACAACCCCATTTCCGCCGGCACATGCAGCGTCCCGATCACCCAACCCGTGGGCGTAAACAACCGCACCGTTGTTGCAGATGGGGACACTCTCCGTGGTCCTAGATACCCGATATTCCCTCGCTTCTGCGAGAAAGTTCGCAGCAACACATCCAAGAGCCTTTTTTCACCGCGAGGAGCGTCTCTCCTCGGGTGTCAATGTGTCGCGGAGGAGGGAACGGCGGGTGTCACACTGACACGAACGAGAGGGACGTTGGCCGCGTTTTCGTGGAAATTGTTGGGGAAATGTGGGGCACCCAGACTGGCACGGGGCGTGCACAGTGCTGGGGTGTCATGAGCCGAACGGGCATCTATCTCCTTGTCATCCTATCGATCGTGGTTGGGGCCGCGGTGGTCACAGACGCCGCCGTGGTCACCGACCGCGAGCGAATGGACGACTTTATCGAGTCGGTGACGGGAAGCGTTTCTGAGTCACGCATCGACAACGCACTCAGCTATGCCAACCCATCGAAAGTCACGATGGAGCTCGTGCACGAAGGGCACAGGCGCCGTTACAGCGAACGCAATGCGGCCGATCTCAAGCCCGATGCGCGCAAGGCCCTTGCCTCTCTCGAGGGCTCGAAGCTCAACCTGATTCAGGCAAGCGTCTCGCTCGACGGCGCGCGCGCACGAATCGCGCTCCGGCTGCGCACCGACGCGGGTCTCGCCGATACGGTATTCGACTTCCGTCGCGAAAACGACGAGTGGTTCCTGCGCCGCGTGATCGTCAACTAGCTTTCGCAGAAGCGCATATCCGCCGCGCTAACACCGTAGACGCGCAGCACCTTGATGCGCGCACGGTCGCCCCGGAGGATCTCGACCTCGGACTTGGAAACACCAAGCGCCTTGGCAAGCAGCTTCTTGAGCGCTTCGTTGGCGGCGCCGTCCACGGGTGGCGCGGTTAGCGCGACTTTGAGGGCGCCTTCTTGGACGCCAATGACGCGGTTGCGGCTCGAACGCGCCGCAACGCGAACCTCGAAGGTGATCGCGCCGTTCTGTTCTCGAATGCGTAGCTCGCTAGTCACCTAACCAAACCCACTTGACCCCAGAGGGGAACCCGGCGAGATTTCCGCCTCATGCACCCGGTACTGTTCAATATCCCGACTCCTTGGGGCGCGATTCCCATCTACTCCTATGGCGTGATGTTGGGAAGCAGCCTGCTCTTCGCTTGGTACTTCATCATGTACATGGGCAAGAGGATCGAGGGCTACAACCGCGACCTCCTCGCGAGCGCCTTCACCTGGACCGCCGTCGGCGCCATCATCGGCGCCCGCCTGCTCTACGTCCTCACCAACTTGGACGCGTACGAGAGCTTGAGCTCCTGGTTCGACCTCCGCTCCGGCGGCTTGGTGGCGTACGGGGGATTCCTCGGTGGCTTCGTTACGGCGTTGGCCTTCTGGCGAATCAAGAAGATCCCCTTGCTTCCCTTTGCGGACGTCGCTGCACCGACGCTCGCTTCCGGGCTGATGTTCACGCGCATCGGCTGCTACCTCTACGGATGTGACTATGGGCGACCGCTCGGTGACAACGCGCCGAGCTGGCTGAGCTCCGCTGGCACGTTCCCGAAGTGGGACACCGAAGCGTTTCCCACGTTCGCCTGCCACCAAGCGATCACCGGATCCCCAGCGTACCAACACCACCTCAACCAGAATGATATTGCGCCCGATGCCGTGAGCTCGCTCGCGGTGCATCCAACGCAGATCTATGAATCGTTCTTCGGGCTCGCGTTGTTCATGTTCGCCGCATGGTTACTCACCCATCGCAAGTTTCGGGGCCAGGTGCTCGTCACGGTCGCTGGGCTGTACGGCCTATGGCGGTTCTTCATCGAATACCTTCGAGACGACCCCGAACGCGGCTTCGCCTTTGGGTTCTCCACCTCGCAATTGATCTCGCTGGCGATCATTCCAGTGTGCATCATCGCGTACATCCACTTGAAGAAGCGTGCGGAAGAAAACGGCGACATCCAGCTTCCGCCGTGGGCGCTCGCAGAGGCCGCTGAACCTGCAAGCGCACCGATGCCCGAGGACGACCGTCCGGCGAAGTACAGGCCGAAGAAGATCAAGAAGAAGAAGTAGCAGCAGCTATTTCTTATCGGATTGCTTCGCACGATTGAAAGCCTCGAGGACGCGGGGCGAAGTACGTACGGTGTCGAGCTCGAGGTTGGGCTGTAAGGCGAGGGCCGCGCGAAAGGACGCTTCGGCGAGATCGGTTCGCTCGAGCGCTACGTACGCCACGGCGAGCTCTTTTTGAATGGTCACCACCTGTGTCGACGTGAGGCCCTGCGTTCCGAGGAGTCGATTCCCGAGAGACACCGCTTCGGCAAACTCTGCCTTCTGCACCTGTTGAATGAGCTCCGGCAGCGAGGCCTCGACTTCGTCTTGCGCCGCCTTGACAGTCCCGCCCCCAGCCGCGCGAGTAAACGCATCGGCGGCCTCGGCGCGGCCCTCACCAGCTAGTCTCAAGTCGAACAACGGCACCAACACCACCTGCCCACGCTCGATCCGGGCGCCCGCGTTGAAGCGGCGTAAGCGCTTCAGCGATAGTGGGCTGTCCGGCATGTACATCTTTGCGACCTTGGCGAGCGTCTCACCGGGGCTGACGACGTGCCGCAAAGGATAGGGCACCAGCAGCTCGGCGCCCTCGTCCGGCTCGACCCGCCGGTTGCCATTGTTGGCCTCTATCAAGATCGAACCGCGCGCTTCTCGCCCGTAGAGCCGTGCCCCAATCGACTTCCAGGTCTCATCCTTGCTGACCCGATAAAAGGCGACCATCGGAATGAAGATCCAGCTCCCGGGAACGAGTCCACTCACCCCGGGCCCCTTCATGCGATTCGCCTCGCGCAAGACCGCCTCACGCGTGGGGTCCCCGTAATAGCGCTGCGCGATCGACGCAAGGGTGTCGCCCTCTTGCACCGCATGTGTGTACACGGCCTGCGCCGCGGCGTCTGCTGCTGACGCCACAAGCGCCATCGCCAACAGCAACGACATGAGCCCTCGCGTCACGGCGTTGCCTTCGGTGCGCCCACGACGGCGCTCGGCTCGGAGAGAGTCGCGCGGTCGTGCACCGTGTTGCCGGTCTCAACCACCACTTCGTGCTCGACGGGTGCAAAATAGGGGTTGGTGAACTTCACGTAGTGGCGGCCCGGCTTGAGCGGAATGGCGCGGGCTGCCGGCGTCGTCAGCACATGTTGCCCATCGACGTGCACGTGCGCCCATGGATCGGCGCTGACCGTCAGATACCCGGCCTCTGCTGGATTGAGGGCAGCCGGCGCCTGACCAAGCGAAGGCTCGGACCAGCGTCCGCTCGCCGCTTGGACGGTGAGCCCCGAAAGCACGAGCGCAACGAAGGCGGCCGCTTGCCACTTCGCGATGCTCCGCAAGAAACCAGCATCACGGCGACCGCTTCGAAGCACATGCGGAGCGACGGCGGAGAGCACCTCTTCGGTCTGATCCCCCGTCATGACCCCTATCTCGTTCAGGAACATGACCAGGCGCGCGTTGTGGCTCATCGGCACGCGCGGCGCGAGAAACTCGGTGAGATCGTCGGTGAGCGCCTGGGTGGTCGGATAACGATTTGCCGGCATTTTTTGCAAGCAACGGGCCATGATGCGCTCCAGCTTACGGGGTACCTCCACACCGAGCTTCTTGGGCGACTCGAAACGGTCGAGCCGAATCTTCTGCATGACCGTACGGGACTCGTCTTCGACGAATGGCTTACGTCCCGTGAGCATTTGGTACAGCACGATGCCGACGGAGAAAATGTCGCTGCGGAAGTCGAGCTTGTCGCCGAGAATCTGCTCCGGGCTCATGTAGCTCGGCGTCCCGAGGCCGGTGCCGGTTTCGGTCAAGTCCCCGAAGCGCTCGTGGCGCGCGATACCGAAGTCCATCAGCTTCACGTCGCCTTGCATCGACACCATGATGTTCGCGGGCTTGATGTCACGGTGAATGATGCCGCGGAAGTGAGCGTAGTCGAGACCGCGCGCGAGTTGTAGCGTGATGATCGCGGCGATGTCCGCTGGCAAGCGTGGCGAACGTTCGAGGAGGTCGTAGAGATCGATCCCGTCGACGTACTCCATGATGATGAACATCGACCGACCGTCTTTCACGAAGTCGATGACATGCAGGATGTTCTCGTGCTGGAGCGACGCCATGAAGTGCGCCTCTCGCTCGAACCTCTCGGCGAACTGGCTGTCGATGGCGATCGACGGCTTCAGCGCTTTGATGGCGACTCGCCGATTGAGCGGCTCCTGGATCGCCTCATACACGACCGCCATGCCGCCGCTGCCGATTTCACCGAGTACGCGACACGTGCCGATTCGCTCAACCATCGCGATCCACCACACTAGGGGGGGGGGCAGCGAGTGTCAACGATCGCCAAAAGTTTGGAGAAAACCGACACTTAGGGCGGA
>CAZHPJ010000010.1:0-18292 GCA_964534585.1 uncultured Sandaracinaceae bacterium
GTGACGTTGTCGTCGGCCATGACGGTAGCAACACAGGCCAGCATGAGGCTCCGCTTCAGCGGGGGACTAGCCGCATCGCAACGTTGAAGAGCTCGATCGACGGAGGCCAGGGTGCATTCGCCTGAAGGCAAGATCGCGCCGGTCGATTCTTTCTGGTGAAGCTTCTGCCACCCGCGCCGGAATGCGCGCTCGGCTTCCCCTTCCGTTCTGCTGCCCACCCGGGCCAGCGTGGCGATCAAGACTCGCGCGTCCGGCAGGATGGCCCGCAGCGACCGAAACCGGACTGGCGTAGGTACGGCGCCTTCGAAGTGCCGATCGAGATGACGCTGGAGCATGCGGCTCAGCGCGTATTCAAACAGATCGATCCGGCGGTCGCTCTGCATCAAGACGACGAGCGCTTTGCGAAAGCGCTCGTACTCGTCGATGGACAGGCCTCGCAAGGTCGGCATCGCCATGTCGACCAGCGCGATCTTCTCGGCAGACGAGCGGTCGCCGGCCTCTGAGTGAAAGCGAAGCGTCAGGTCGGCCGTTTGTGGATCCGTCAGGTCGGCCAGGCGCATCAGCTCCGTCCCACGAAGCACCTCGTCCTGCGCGAGCAGGAGCCCGAAGATCATCGCCTGCGCCATCGGCGCTTGATGGACCGCGCGAATCCAGAGCTCGGGCAGCGCAGCATGGAGCGAACGCGCGAAGGCCATCTGCTCGGGGCGTGGGCTCCCGATGTGCGCGATCGCTTGGTTCACGGCCTCTTCGCTCGGGGCCTCAGCAAACGCGTTCACTTGGTCGGTGGGTGCATCCGGTGGTGTGCTCATCCCGTCCGCAATGTCCGGTAGGGCCACCTCGGTGAAGCCCCCATCCCACTGGGGCTCCAACTTGCGGATACGCTCTCCGAGCGGAGGATGCGTGCGGAAGAGGCCGGCGAACATGCGCGACCGCCGAATCGCGTCCGAGAAGAAGATGTGGCTGGCCTCGTCAGCCTTCGGCGTGTCGAGATGCGAACGCCGCGCCGCGCCACCGATCTTCTTGAGAGCGCCCACCAGACCGTCAGTGTCGCGCGTGAACTGCACCGCGGATGCATCGGCGAGAAGCTCCCGCTGCCTCGAGATCGAGCTCTGAATCATGCGTCCGAACAACACGCCAAGGGAACCAATCGCCAACAGGGCGAGCCCGACCAAGGCCACGCCGCCTTGTTTTCTCCTGTTGTACATCGAGCCACGGATCAGCAATCGACCGATCAGCGCAAGGACGAAGATCCCATGCAAGAGCCCGATGGCGCGAACGTTGATACGCGAGTCTCCATTGAGGAGGTGGCTGAACTCGTGCGCGATCACGCCTTGCAACTCGTCGCGCCGGAGCAAGTGCAGGGTTCCGTACGTCACGCCGATGATGGCGTCGCTGGTCGTGTTTCCCGCGGCGAACGCGTTGATCGCCGGCTCCCTATCCAAAACGTACACCTCGGGAACGGGCACGCCTGACGCAATGGCCATCTCCTCGACGACATTCAGCAGGCGGCGCTCCTCGAGCTTGGTCGAGTCGGGGTCTACCTTGCGTCCACCAAGACTCAAGGCGACCGCCGGACCGCCGTCGCGTAGCTGGGCGATCTTGTAGAGCGACCCCAGACCAACCACCGCGGTCGTGCTGCCAAGTGCAAAGAGGAACACCTCGGGGTTCCAGAAAGACAGGATGAGCGCGCCGTCGTGCTCGCCGGCCAGGTAGGCGCCGCCTGCCGCATCGGTGGCTCCCGCAGCGTAGAAGAACATCGCAAGGACGTAGACGGCGGTAACCACACCGACGACGGCCATCGCGAAGAGAAGCACCAGCCGTAGGGTGCGCCTGCGCGCCAGGGCCTGCTCCTCGAAGAAGTCCATGGCTCAGAACTTGACTGCGACTGGCGCGCGCTCTTCTGCGACATCAACCTCGAAGAGCTCGGCGCGCTTGAAACCAAACATGCTGGCGACCAGGTTCGACGGCACCATCTCGCACTTGTTGTTGTAGCGCATGACGGCGTCGTTGTAAGACTGCCGAGCGAACGCGATCTTGTTCTCGGTCGTCGAAAGCTCCTCGGAGAGCTGCATCATGTTCCGGTTCGATTTGAGGTCGGGGTACGCCTCCGAAAGCGCGAAGAAGCGGCCGAGCACACCACTGAGCCCAGCTTCGGCGCTCGCGAGGCCTTGCATCGCCTGCGCATCCCCAGGGTCAGCGGCCGCCCGAGTGCGGGCGCCCTCCGCGGAGTTGCGGGCCTTGATGACGGCTTCGAGCGTCTCACGTTCGTGCGCGAGGAACCCCTTCGCAGTCTCGACCAGGTTGGGAATCAAGTCGTGACGCCGCTTGAGTTGCACGTCTATCTGAGCGAACGCGTTCTTGAAGCGATTTCGAAGACTTACCAGGGCGTTGTATATGCCCGCGAACCAAGCAAGCAGCACGACAGCAAGTACCAGCAGACCGATCAACCACGCCATGGCGTCCTCCCCTGCCTTCGAGAGAAGGCGCTTCCAGTGTAAGTCCCGAGCCCTATAAACTCAATCCGCATGGAGTCTGAACAGACGGTATTGCTTACTGGCGCCAGCGCGGGAATCGGGTTGGCGATCGCTCGCGCCCTGATCCGAACCAAGTATCGGGTTCTTCTCACCTCGCGACAAAGCTCGCTGCCTCGATTCGATGCCCACGCCATCGGCGAGTCGAAACACGTTCGCATTCGTCGCCTCGATGTTACGAAGGCGGAAGAACGTGAAGCCATCGTCGCCGAGGCTGAGCGCGACTGGGGCGGTATCGACATCCTCATCAACAACGCCGGCATCTCGTATCGCGCCGTGGTGGAACACGTCGAGGAGCACGAGCGCCTTGCACAGATGGACGTTAACTTCCGGTCGCCTATGGAGCTCGTCCGACTCGTGCTTCCGGGGATGCGCAAGAAACGAGCGGGCCGTATCATCACGGTCAGCTCGGTGGGCGGTATGATGGCAATGCCCACGATGGCCGCATACAGCGCATCGAAGTTCGCGCTCGAAGGAGCTCACGAGGCGCTTTGGTATGAGGTTCGCCCCTGGGGGATTCGCGTGAGCTTGGTGCAGCCCGGCTTCGTCGATTCCGACGGTTTCCAGAAGGTCCGGTACACGCCCAGGAGCCATCGATCGGAGCACGAGGTCGCGGAGCCCTATCACGAGCACTACGTGAACATGACGCCATTCATCGCCAAGGTGATGAGGTGGTCGCGGGCCACACCGGAGTCGGTCGCCAAGGTCGTCCTCAAGACCATGCGCCGAAAGCGCCCCCCGCTGCGCGCGCCAGCGACGCTCGACGCGTTTGGCTTCTCCCTGCTCCGCCGGCTTCTGCCCCGCAGCACATACCATTGGCTTCTCTATAGGATGCTCCCGCGAGTCGACACCTGGGGTCCGTCGACGAAGCGCATGTCGTCGTTGCCGCCGACGACCGAGAGCTCGGACTGATCACCGCGAGCGGCGCGCGAGGTGCTTCTTCTTGGCGGCGTGCCCCTTGCGCTCGAGCACAGGGACTAGCGAGCGGCGCAGCCTCGGAAACAGGTACCCCATCGTTGCAAGCTTCGCGCTGAAGGCTGGCTTGGCACGCTCCCTCGCGCCGTCGGCCGCGGAAGCGAGCACGAGGTCTGCGATCTCGTCGGCCGTGCTCATCGGTTGTGAGAACACCAGATCGGGCACCCCGTCGATGATGCTTTCGTCGAAGATGAAGCCGGTCTCTACCGGACCGGGAGATACGACACAAACCCGCACGTTCGTCTCGCGAAGCTCTTCGGCAAGCGCGAAAGAGAACACGCGCAGAGCGAACTTCGTCGCCGAGTAGGTCGCCTCATCATCGAGTGGAAAATACCCCGCAAGCGACGCCACGTTCACAATCGTTCCCGCATCTTGTGCCCTCATGATCGGAAGAGTGAGCTTAGTGAGGATCATCGGACCGCGAAGGTTCACATCGAGGATCTGGAGCATCGAATCGATGGGCAGCTCCTCGACCGGACCGCGTGAATTGAAGCCCGCATTGTTGACCAGGATGTCGAGGCTGCCGAAACGCGACGTGGCTTCGGCGACGAGTCTCTCGCACGCAGCCCGATCGGAGACATCGGTCGGCACTGCATGGGCCACGTCGTTGCCAAGCTCGCTCGTCAATCGATCGAGAACGTCCGCGCTGCGCGCCGCCAACACGACTCGGGCTCCCGAAGCCACGAACTTGCGCGCACAGGATTCTCCGATCCCCGCGCTCGCCCCAGTAATCACCGCCGTCTTGCCATCAAACCTACTCATGCAGATACCTTTCTCACTTCGAGCATCAGCTCGGCCAACTTCGCAAAGGCCTGAGCAACGTTGTCTCCGGACTTCGCGCTTGCTTGGACCAGGGACCAGTGGACCTTGCTCGCTGCGTCCACTTGGGCCTTGGTCAGAGCGAAGTCCTGGGTCAAGTCGATCTTGTTGACCAGAAGGACCGCCGGACGCAATCCGATGAACCCGCGCCCTTCGATCTGCGCCTCCAATAAATGGTCGAGCGTCTGCGGCTTCGTTGCGTCCGCAACGAACATCAGACCCGAGGCGCCGGAGATGAACGAGCGGTTGTATTGACCCCAGGCTTCGCTTCCCCCGGGGTCCCAAAGCATCATCTCGAGCGAAACGCCGCTGAGCTCCAGCGTACCTTTGGAGATCGCTACGGCGATCGACGACTCATGGTCTTGGTCGAACCGGTCCTCGACGAACCGCCTGACGAGGCTCGTCTTGCCTACCCCGGGGGCGCCTAACAGGCAGACCTTCCGCCTAAGCCGCATGGTGCCGTAGTACGCGAAGTCTCGCGACCTGCAAAGCTCCGGCTCGCGTCGCTCAGTTTTTGATTTAGAGTCGGGCCGATGGCCGAGCAGAAACAGAAGCTGGAGTTTGGTGGGGTTCCTGGAAACCTCGCGATGATCATCGGGCTCCCCCTCTTCACTGCCTACCTCTTCTTCGCGGTGCGCTTCAACGACGGCGCCATCCTTCCGGGACCCGATGCCGACTGGGATGGCTTCAAGGACGCGATGATGCCCACGGGCCGCGCCGCGATCATCTACGGCGCTTGGTTCACGCTTCAGGCGCTACTCCAGAAATTCGCGCCGGGACGTGAAGTGCTCGGCGCCGAGCTCCCCGATGGCAGCCGTCTTCCCTATCGAATGAACGGCTTCCTCTCGCTGGTCGTGACCTTCATCGTCGTCGCAATGCTGCACTGGTCGGGCATCTTTTCGATTCGCGAGCTTCACGACGAGTTCGGCGCCTTGATCAGCGTCATGACCATTTTCGTCTTCGTCTTCAGCATCTATCTCTATTGGTATGGCAAGCAACACGGACAAGCACGGCACCTGAGCGGCAAGTTCATCCACGATTTCTGGATGGGCACGGGTCACAACCCACGCGTCCCGCCAGGCCCCCAGGGACTCGACCTCAAGATCTTCTGCGAAGCACGCCCGGGGTTGATCCTGTGGGTTCTGATCAACACTTCGTTTTCCTACGTCCAGTACGAACAATACGGCTTCGTTTCGACTTCGATGATCCTCGTGAACGTGTTCCAGATGGTCTACGTCATGGACTACTTCTGGAATGAAGAAGCCATCCTCACCACAATGGACATCAAGCACGAAAACTTCGGTTACATGCTTGCGTTCGGCGACTTGGTCTGGGTCCCAATGACGTACTCACTGCAAGCGCACTACCTCGTCCACCACGTGCACACACTGCCGTGGTGGGGCGCCGTACTGATCATCGGCACCAACATGCTCGGCTTCTATATCTTCCGCGCGGTCAATCTGCAGAAGCACAAGTTCCGTGGCAACCCCGAACACACGAAGATCTGGGGCAAAAAGGCCGAATACATGCAGACCGAGCAGGGCGGCAAGCTCTTACTCTCCGGGTTTTGGGGTTGGTCGCGTCACTTCAACTACGTCGGCGACATCCTGATGGCCCTCTCCTGGTCACTCCCCTGCCTATTCGATTCCGCCCTCCCGTACTTCTACCCGATCTACTTCGCGATCCTGCTCATCCACCGTGAGCGCAGAGACCATAACTTCTGCTCAAAGAAATACGGCGCCGACTGGACCCGTTACTGCGAGCGAGTCCGCTACCGGATCATCCCCGGCATCTACTAGACCCTCCAAAAAGGGGTCAGTCCCCTTTTTAAAAGGGTTGATGCGCTGTAGGCTCCGTGGGTCATGGCCCACACCCCGGTTGTTTCCACGAAGGTCGAGCGCATCGAGCGCCAGCGCCGGGAGCAAACCAGCGACTTGGTCGCTGTAGAGGAGCCGCTCCAAATCATTCTCGAGCACGGCGAGCCGCACGGACGCACCGAGACCCCATTGGCAATGACGATGCGCACGCCGGGTCACGATCGTGATCTGGTGACTGGATTTCTGTACGCCGAGGGTGTCGTCGCCGGCATCGACGATTTGATCAGCGTGCGTCACTGCGTTCGTTCCGACACTCCGGAAAACGTAGTGCGCGCGATCTTGCACGAGCGTGTCGTCGTGCCGCCTCGACTGCTCGAGCGAAACCTCACGATGACCAGTGCGTGTGGGGTCTGCGGAGCGCGAACGGTCGAGTCACTATCGAAAGAGGGTTGCAAGCGAGTCCCTGTAGGGAAGGAATCGTTCCGCGTGGCAGCCATCCGAAACGCGCTTGCCTCCCTGGAAGAGTTGCAGGCCTGGTTTCGGCACACCGGCGGCACACACGGCGCCGCCCTGTTCGACAACGCCGGAATGCTTTTACTGCACCGCGAAGACGTCGGGCGCCACAACGCACTCGACAAGCTGGTCGGCGCCTGGCTTCGAGACACGGCTCCCGCGTCAGATGACGGTTTCGTGGTGGTAAGCAGTCGCGCAAGCTTCGAGCTCGTTCAGAAGACCGTTCGCGCAGGCTTCCCCATGATAGTTGCGATCGGGGCGGCAACCAGCTTGGCCGTCGAGACCGCACGGCACTTCGACCTCACGTTGGTCGGCTTCGCCCGTGAGAACCGTTTCAACGTCTACTCGAGCGGTGAGCGCATCGCACTCGAAGCAAAGGAACCAGCGAGCATCCGGATGGAGGCCGGTTGATGGCGAACGACCGACCGAGCGGTGCCGAGCCACCCGAGACCGACGACGAGCTGATCATCGAAGCGCCCAAGAAGAGGGCAGCGGGCCTCGCATCCGTGCGCTCCGCGTTCGCCCACATGCACAAGCACGGCCACTCGATTCCCTCAGCAATTCGCATCTTGGGGCGGATGAACCAGACCGATGGGTTCGACTGCCCCGGCTGCGCATGGCCTGACCCGGACGACCGCGCCGCACTGACCGAGTTCTGCGAGAACGGCGCAAAAGCGGCCGCGTGGGAAACCACTCGAAGCCACCTCGATTGGAAGTTTTTCCAACGCTACAGCATCGATGACCTCGCAAGGAAGTCCGACTACTGGCTCGGCCTGCAGGGCCGGCTCACGCGGCCGCTCATGCTCCGCCCCGGCTCGCGCTTTTACGAGCCGATCGAATGGAACGAAGCGTTCGAGCGTGTCGCCGATTCACTCAAAGCGCTCGACACCCCGAACGAGGCGATCTTCTACACGTCCGGCCGCACGAGCAACGAAGCGGCGTTCCTCTACCAGTTGTTCGTGCGCGCGTTTGGGACGAACAACCTCCCTGACTGCTCGAACATGTGCCACGAATCGAGCGGTGTCGGCCTCGGTCAGACCGTGGGCATCGGTAAAGGTTCCGTCACGCTCGACGACATCCACGAAGCTGACACGATCATCGTGATGGGCCAAAACCCGGGCACGAACCATCCGCGAATGCTAACCGCGTTGCAAAAAGCGAAGAAGAACGGCGCCCGGATCATCGCGATCAATCCTCTGCCCGAAGCGGGTTTGATCGGCTTCGTGAACCCAAAGAGCCCCAGCCAATTGCTCACCGGGGGGACCCAGATCGCTGACCTGTTCCTTCAGGTGCAGATCAACGGTGATGTCGCGCTGCTCAAGGCGCTGATGTGTTTGCTACTGCAAGCCGAGGCACGCAGGCCCGGCGAAGTGCTCGATGAGGACTTCATCGGCCTGTACACCGCAGGCTTCGCCGAGCTTCGCGCACACTTGGAATCGCAAGACGTCGACGCCCTGATCAAAGCCGCTGGGGTCACGCGGGCCGAGCTCGAGCAAGCCGTCGAGATCATCCTGCGCAGCCGAAAGACGATCGTCTGTTGGGCGATGGGCCTAACCCAGCACCGGAACGGCGTCGGCAACGTTCGCGAGATCGTCAACTTCCTCTTGATGCGCGGCAGCATCGGTATGCCAGGCGCCGGCACGTGCCCGGTGCGCGGCCACAGCAACGTCCAAGGCGACCGCACGATGGGCATTCACGATCGCCCATCCGCGGCGTTTCTCGATCGAATTCAGAAGGTATTCGGCTTCGACCCGCCGCGCGAGCACGGTTTCAACACCGTCGAAGCGATTCACGCCATGCTCGAAGGCCGTGCAAGGCTCTTCTTCGCAATGGGCGGCAACTTCCTCCAGGCCACGCCCGACACGGACCGCACGGCACAGGCCTTGCAGAACTGCGACATGATCGTCCATGTGAGCACCAAGCTCAACCGCGGCCACCTGGTTCGCGGCAAGTGGTCGATCATCCTGCCCTGCCTCGCCCGCTCCGAGGTCGACTCGCAGGCCTACGGCCCGCAGTTCGTCACCGTTGAAAACTCAATGGGTGTCGTCCACTCCTCGCACGGCCACCTCAAGCCGGCCGACCCCGAGCTCTACAGTGAGTCCGCGATCGCAGCGCGGCTGGGCCAGGAGGTGTTGGGTCCGGAGACCCCTGTGAGCTGGTGTTGGTTGGTCGAAAACTACGACCGCATTCGCGACCTAATCGCCAAAACTATCCCAGGCTTCGAAGACTTCAACACCCGCGTGCGGGAGCCGGGCGGCTTCCACCTTTACAACGCCGCCCGCGAGCGCCAGTTCGAGACGGAAAGCGGGAAGGCCGAGTTCAGCATCAACCCGGCACCTGACCTCACCTTGCCCGCAGGCACGTACCGTATGATGACGGTGCGCACCCACGACCAATACAACACCACGGTCTACGGAAATGACGACCGCTACCGGGGCATCCGAGGCGGACGCCGCGTCGTCTTCGTGAACGAAGCAGACATGCGCGAAGCTGGCCTCACCGCAGGCTCCCTGGTCGACATCAGCAACGACTTCGGCGGCAAGCACCGCATCGCCCCTCGCTTCGCCGTCGTCCCCTACCCCATCCCCCGCCGCTGCGTAGGCGCCTATTTTCCCGAGGCCAACGTTCTGGTCCCCCTAAACAAATACGCCGAAGGGAGCTACACCCCTGCCTCCAAAGACGTCATCGTCAGGCTCACGCCTAGCGCCTAAAGTCGCCGGAGGACCTCGTCGGCGGCGCGTTCGCCCGACTGGATCGCGCCTTCCATGTAGCCGATCCATTCCGTCGCGGCCTCGGTGCCGGCCCAATGAATGCGTCCCTCGGGTTTGCGAAGGTGAGCAAACGAATGCGTGAGAACACCGGGCGGCAAGCCACCAACTGGACACCCCCGCGACCACGGCTCCGCGCCCCAGTCGAGTTCGCGGTACTCCTGAAACGATCCTGCCTCTTCGCCGAAGTAGCGCCCTAGCGCGCCGGTCACACGGCGCTGTCGGTCGGGCAAGGGTTGCGCGGACCATTGCCGCGCTTGGCTCCCTACGACGAACCCGATCAGCGCAGGCTGCCGCCCGTCATGCGACGTGTTGTCGTAGACGACGCTGAGGGGCCCGTCCGAGCTCACGACCTCACCCGAGAATCCGGCATCGCGCCAAAATGCGCGCTCGTAGGTAAGGAGCACCTTGACTGCGGCGCCCATCGCAAAGCGTTGCGTGACTTGATCGCGTCCGACGGAAACGGATGGCTCGTAGTCCATGCGCCCAGCAAGCGGCGGAGGGACTGCGACGATCGCATAGCGGCCTCCGATAGTCCGCGTGTCGGACACCGCATCCACACCATCCCCGCCCTGGATGAGCTTTCTAACGGGGACGCCGAGCTCCAGCGAGTCTCCCAATTCTTTGGCAAGCGCGAGTGAAATCGACTGCGCCCCGGGGACGAATCGATCCTGCCGCGCGCCGCCACGAGCTTCAGAGAGACTGAGCATCCCGCCCCCGGCGTTGAGGTACATCAGGAAATAGAGGGCCGACAAGTCCCGCGGCTCCGCGCCGAAAATCGTTCGAATCGCCACATCCATCACTGCGTTGATCTTGCTCGATTTCACAAACCGCGATCGCCAGGTCTCGAGCGTCTCGCCGTCGAGCGCCTCGGCACCTTCAGCCATCATCGGCGCTGTAGGCGAAATCTGTTTCCGCGCCCGCTTCAAGTAACTGAGAGCCCCCTGCATCTGAATCAGATTGGGAACCGACATAGAGGAAATCGACCGCTTGTAAGTCGACACCTTCCCCTCGACCTCCAATACCTTCTTCCCATCGACGTATGTCGGAAACGTTTGGATTCCGAGCTCGTTGGCGAGTGCATGCACGCGCTTTTGCCCGGGGCCGATCCACTGCCCGCCAAGGTCAAAGGTACCCAGCCCGATCTGCTCGGTCCGAGTGCGCCCGCCAACCCGATCGCGAGCCTCGACGACCGCTACCGTCGCGCCCTGAGCACGAAGCCTGCGGGCGGCACAAAGCCCCGAGAGCCCTGCCCCCACGACTACGACATCCGCCCGCTCGCCCATCCCCGTAGTTATAGTACGCGCTCGCTGGTCTACTCAATTTTGATGATTCTCGCGCGACGGTGGCCCCGATGTCCGGGTTCCTTTCGAACGTCGAAGGACTGATTCACGACGAAAATCTCATCGGCATCAGGTAGGGTAATGAGCTGCGTTGGGAATTGTGGGAGCAGCCGAGGGCGCTCCCCCGTGTCTAGCTCTACGGTGTACTCCGTACCGGCGGCGCCCCGAACGGAGAAATGAGCCACCCCAGATCCGTTGGTGCGGGCCACGCTCTCTCCATCGAGAAGGACAGGAAGACCTGAACCGTTCTTCGCCCTTACGATGACGGCAGCGAGCCGCTTCATGGGTCGGCACCTCAGCGTGATCTCCATTGCAAGCGGACCCGAGCTGTCGATACCCTCGAATTTTCGCAATCTGAGAATCTTCGGCTCGGGTGGAGCTTCGTGCCCTTCCGGACAGTCATGCGCGATTCTCCTTCGCTGACCGGGTTGCCCGTAGATCTGGGTCCGCAGGAGCCCTGCCGCATCACTCTCACCCACCCGCTTTCCGTCGACGAAGACATGTGTTCGGGGAAGGCGTACGCCAGGATCGGATTCGATCGCGAAAACGACGGCGAATGGTCGTGCCGCGTTGGGCGGCCCTTCGCACGATGCGAGCGCTGCCCCACTCAAGGCAACGACCAAGCAAGCCGCTACGGACATGCGCGGCCCGTTGGTTCTGCGGGACCCACGCACCTCAGCTTGGCCCTCAGCACGATGACGAGATCTCGAAACACCGCTTCGTTCGGAAAGAGCTGCGTGAGCGCTTCATAGTGAGTCAGCGCGTCCACGAAGTTGTTCGACCCGATCAAGGTGGCGCCCCGATGTTCCAGTGCCTCTCGCTCAACAGAAGTGATTTCGCGGACAGGGACCTCCAACCTCGTTCCGGTGCCGTTCGGCGTCAACTCTCGACCGGCGGACCCGACGGAGTCCTGGACACGAGGCGCCGCGAGGCTCGTCTTCATTTCCTCGATTGTTTCGCGCAACGCGGCGATAGCACGCCGTTGCTGGTAGGCCGCCGAGCCCGAGACAAAAACCAGCGCAAGCAGCACGCCGGTCTCGACCGTCCTGCGTCGCTGCCCGGATAGCTTTGCGCGCAGGCCGTGCCACAGCGAACGGCTATCCTCGGTGAGCTCGTCGGAGCACGGATTCCGGTCGGCCGACGAAACCGCCTGGCCCGACCCCTCGAAGGGCGGCTGCGGGGCAGCTAGTCGAGCTGGATCGACGAAGAAAGCTGTGGGCTCAGAAGACGAATCGGGTGCTGCGAACCGAGGGTCGACGAGCGTTCTATCGTCATCTGGTTCTGGAAGGAGCATCGTGGGGAAGCCAGTCATTCCCCTCTCCCAGGCTCCGTCGGCCGCTCGAACAGATGGCTGACCCGGTAACCGTTCTCGCGGTCGTAGCCCAGCACTTCGGTGACGTGTGTCACGCAGCGCGACCCGTCAGCCTGCCGAGAGACTTGGACGACCGTGTCAATAGCGGAAGCGATCTGCGCCCGAAGAACGTTCAGTGGCACGTCGACATCGCTCATCAACGCCATGGTCTCCAATCGACTCAGCGTGTCGATGGGAAGGGTAGCGTGGACGGTCGAGAGGCACCCGCGATGGCCAGACGTCATTGCTTGAATGAGGTCGAGCGCTTCGCCGCCGCGTATCTCGCCGATCACGATTCGATCTGGACGCATGCGAAGCGTGGCTTTCAGAAGCTCGCGAATGGTGACGCCGCCACGTCCGCGAACGTCTGCCGGCTGTGCCTCGAGGTGAACGACGTGTGGCAGCCCGATTTGAAGCTCCTGGGAGTCTTCGATGACGACGACGCGTTCGTCGTGCGGAGCCAACGAGGCAAGCGCGTTCAAGAGAGATGTCTTTCCTGACCCACTTCCGCCGGCAATGACCACATTGTCCTTTCTTGCGAGGACCGCTCGAAGAAGGCCCGCCGTATCTCGAGAGATGGCCTCCAGCTCGACGAGCCGACTCAGTGTCAAGCGCTTCCGTCGAAAGCGCCTGATGCATACGACGGGGCCGGAGGGAGCCGCCGGAGGAATGATCGCTTCAACGCGCGAACCATCTGGAAGCCGGGCCTCCAAGATAGGCTGCCGTGGGTTGAGCTCCCGACCCACGAACTGAGAAAGGTTGCGCAGCGCGGACATCAAAGCATGCGCTGAGGCGAACTCGCTCCCCGTCAGATAGAGCCGCCCGTGTCTCTCGACGTAGATCTCATCGTGACCGTTGATCATGATTTCGCTCACCTCGTCGCTCTGCAAGAACGGAACGACCGGAGCAAAGAGAGAAGCTACGGTCTGGTCGAAGACACGGCGGGGAACGCTCATGGAATCTCCTCGTCCGCCAGATCGATCGTGTCCGGATACACCACGAGTCGAGGGCCTCTCGAAACCTCGGCGACGTCGGCGGCTTCGCTCAAGACAACCCTCACTTCCGCGGCGTGAGGCCCTGCGGGAGTCAGCTTGAGGTACTCCTCGAGGTGCGTCTTCGCGCGCGCTTGGTCCAGCGTCCGGCTTCGATAGAGCATCGCGAGCCTGTAGTGAGGCAATGGCATCGAGGGCTCGGCTCTGACGATGCGCTCCAGCTCCGACTGAGCGCGCGCGACATCCCCCAAAGCCTCGTGAATGGTCGCGACGACGAGACGAAGAGACCAGTCCCAGGGATGATCGCGCAGGTAGTCTGCGGCGTGACGCAAAGCAGATTGGTAGCGACTGGCGGCGACGCAGACGCGCACCAGCCAGTAGACCGCCACCGCTTCATCGTGACCCCGTTGCCGTGCTGCGCTGAGGTATTGCTCCGCGCGTAACATGTCCCCGGAACGCGCATGGAACACCCCCAAGAAGAGGAGATCTTCCGCGGTGAGGGTGGATAGCTCGGCCTGGAGGTCCGGCCCTTGGTGGAGCGTTGCATGATGACATCCGCCAAGAGTCAGGCAGCAACCAACGAGAAGAGCGCCGAGCCTACGGCTACGACTCCGTGCTTGCCTTAGCAGCGACTCGTCCGATGATCTTGTTGAGCCATTCGACATACTCGTCTCTCCCAATATGGTCGGTCAGAAGAAGCAACCGGTGGATCTCCCCGAGCGCGGCGGACCATCGCTCCTGCTCGAGCGCGTTCAGAAGGTTCAATCGCGCCGCGGCGTAGTCCGTGTTCACTTGGATGGCGAGCGCTGCGCTCGCGTGACGCACGCGGTTGACACCATGCTCTTCGCCGACGGCTCGATAGCAGGATTCCGCTTCCTGGTAGCGCTGCACCGCGCGGACACCGTCTCGCGGATCGTACGCGTATCGGTCGGCGCGCAGCAGCGCGAGCTCTTCTGACCTTCGGCCATCTTCGAGAGCGGCACTCCGATGAGGACAGGCGGCCGCCCCGACGAACAGTTCGGGATATCCATCGAAAGGACGATGGCGCGCGCCAGGGCTCACGCGAACGCCAAGCCACCAGGTAAGCGCCGCAAGCGCGAGCGCGACGAGCAACACGATCGCCCCAGTGCGCTTTTTTCGAAGCAGCCAAATCATGCCGGTCCAAACCCTCCCGTCATGAAGCGAACCACCACGGGACCCAGAAGAAGGACGATCACGCACAGAAAGATCAACGTCATCGGCCCCAGGAGCATGAGCGCAGCCGCCGCGGCGGTCTCTTCGGCTGCGATGCTGCGCCGCAGACGCTGCGTCTGTGCTTGAATGGTCAACACACTCGCGAGCGGGCTACCCTTCGCTTCGGCCTGCACGACACTGTTCACGAACTCCCGAACCTGATCGGTTGGAACGCGTGCAGCGAAACCCTCCATCGCGTTCCTTCGAGTGTGTCCGAGGTCCAACTCCTGGAGCACTCGACTGAACTCCTCGATCACCGGGTCATTTGGATCCGCAGCGCTATCGGCAATTCGTCGAAGCGATCCTGGGAAGTCGAGACCGGCGCTCATGCACATCGCCGCAAGCTCGACCGCCCCTGGAAGCTCGCGGCTAACGCTTCTCGCGCGCGCCTGTGCGACAGCCAGCACGCGAAACCAGGGCGCCAGGACGCCAACGCAGAGCGCACTCGCCGACCACATGCCGGGCAACCTGAGGAGCTCGCAGACGAGCCACCCGACCATCCCGAGGCCGAGACCAGAGAGCCCGCACATCGCGATCAACTCGTCTTCGGACAGGCCCAAGTACTCGCCAGCATGCGTCAACGAACGGCGCAGCGGCCTTCGGATTCGCTCTACTGGCAAGGCACCGACCCAAGCGGCAACAACACGTATCAGCGGTTCGCACAAAGCGAAGAGGCCATCGCGACGCAGGGCTTTGGTGCGGTTGAGCCCTCGACTGCCTAACGTCGGCCGGGTGGCCGTCGGCACCATCGCCAGTTGGAAGACGAAAATGGAGACACCGCCCAGTATCATGGCAAAGGTGAGCGCGAGCAGAACGTCCAACCAAGCGATCATAGGTCGGCCTTTGCGATGTGATGAGCCCAGAGCGCCGCGAACGTCCAGACGACCGCACAGGCGGCGAGAATCGCTTTCCCGATTTGCTGGTTCAGCATGGGGTCAAACCAGGTGCGGTCTAGCCAAGCGATGATGACACAAAGAACGAATGGCACCGAAGCTAGGACTAGAACTTGACCGCGCCCCTCCGCTGTCTTGGTCCGGAGCACACCTTCGAGCCGAGCCACTTCACGTAGAGCGGCGGACGCGCGCTCCAAAGTCCGAGGTAGGTCGCCACCGGTTTGCCTTGCAACGACTATCGTAGCGAGAGCTCCTGAGATCAGGGTGCTATTGATTCGGCGCGCGAGCGCATTGACGGCTCGGTCGAGAGGGGCTCCGAGACGCATCTCCTTGACCAGAAGGTCGACCTCTTCACTGAACGGCGTCGGCACCAAGGCGACGGTCGACTCGATGGCTTCTCCGACAGAGGAGGTCGCTTTCAGCGCGTTCGCCAACATCAGCAGCCATGTGTCGAGCTGACGCTCGAGTTGAGCGACGCGCGCGACGCGGCGCTTCCACAGGAGGAACGGGGGGGCTGAGGCTGCAACCAAGCCGAGCAGTGCGAAGATGGGACTGCGGGTGATGGCGAGCAATGCGAGGAAGACGGCGCAGACGAGAGCTTGAACCCTCGCGATCCGTGCCCCGCGGTGAGGCATCATCAGGAAGGTCGCATAGCGATCCAGGCGAGCCGCGTAGTTTCGAAACAGCCGCTCGACCGGGCCACCGGCCGTCGAAAGCACGAAGTACGTCAGAGCAGCACATCCGCCGACGACCAACGCACCCGATAGAAGCAACAGCGGAAACGAGTCGAACGTCACAAGTACTCCCCACCGTCGATCAGCCCCTGAGCAACGAATTCGTCGAGAAAGCTCGGGACGTAACCCGTCGTTCGATGCTCCCCCAAGACGTCACCGCAGGGACCGGTGCCGGTTCGGTGGAAGGCGAAGATATCGTGCAGGATGAGCTCCCCATCCTCGCTCAGCTGGCCAACTTCTGTGATGGACGTCAGGCGGCGAGTTCCGTCAGAAAAACGCGTCTGCTGAACGATCACGTGGACACTTCCAGCGATCTGGTCGCGGATCACCCGGGGCGACAGATCGAGACCCGCCATCATGCAAAGTGTCTCGACGCGCTTGACTGCTTCCTCGGCACTGTTGGCGTGAGTGGTGGTCATGGACCCCTCGTGGCCGGTGTTCATGGCCTGCAACATGTCGATCGCCTCTCCGGCACGGCACTCTCCAACGATTATTCTATCGGGTCGCATCCGAAGCGCGTTCTTGAGCAGGTCACGAATGTCGTATCCGCCTAGACCCTCGAGGTTGCGCGGCTTCGATTCGAGTGAAACGACGTGCGGCTGATCGAGGCGTAGCTCCGCGGCGTCCTCGATGGTGACGATTCGCTCGTCAGCGGGGATCTCGGTGGATAGAACATTCAACAACGTGGTCTTACCGCTGCCAGTCCCGCCGGAGATGATCATGTTCTTCTTGGCGCGTACACACCTTTGCAGAAACCTCGCCATTTGCTCGCTGAGGCTGCCGAACGCGACTAGCTGTTCCATTCGAAGTGGGCGTCGCGCAAACTTGCGAATGGTGATGCAAGGCCCGCGAATCGCGAGTGGAGGGATGATGGCGTTGACGCGTGAACCATCTTTGAGGCGAGCATCGACCAGCGGTGTGCTTTCGTCGATTCGTCGGCCGAGCGGGGTTACGATTCGTTCGATCGCTGCGCGGCACGACTCGTCATCCGTGAAGCGCAAGGGCGTTAGGTGAATTCTGCCCTGTCGCTCGACGTAGATCGTGTTCGGGTCGACGACCATGATTTCAGAAACCGCTTCATCCTCGAGCAGTTCCTGCAGCGGGCCGAGACCAAGGGCTTCGTCAGCCATCTCTTTGACGAGTCGTGCTCTGTCTGTCGTTGGTGATAGCTCTGCTTCGAGCCTCTCGACGATCCGCTCGAGGGCCTGAACGACTCGCGGTCTCAGAACAGCGGCACCCATGTCGGTACCGTCGAGAGACGCGAGGTCGAGGCAATCGAGAAGCGACCGGTGAATTCGACGTCTCAACTCAGGCGACGCGCCGCTATCCGCCGCAGGTGCAAGCGGCGCAATCCGAAGAACATACGGACCCACGCGAAGCTCTCGGTCCGGCGAAAGAAGCGTTCCAGACGCGCACACCGGTGCGTTTCCTAAAATCGTCCCGTTGGACGACTGGTCCGTGACTCGGACTCCAGCCGCGCCATGCTCGACCCGGAGATGAATTCGGCTGACTGCGGGCGATGGTAGGACGATGTGACACGAGGGGTCGCGGCCTACGGTTAGAGAGGCGATGTCGGCGATGTTGATCTTCCGTTCCGAGCCGTCCGGCGTGAGCACGTACACTGCGAAACCGCCGCTCATTGGGCTCGCTCACTTCCGCTCGTGGGCATGCCATCGCGCCCTACGCGTGGTTGATCCATGAGGTCGTGTGCATCGACACCACCGTGAAAACTCTCGTAGACCCGCAACGCTTCTTCGACACGGTTGCGTTGACTGAGGCTTACCGGCTCGAGCACCGAAGGAACCACCAACATGTAAGCCTCGTGGTCTTCGGTTTCGCGAGAATGTGTCCCGAAGAGCGCCCCGATGAAGGGAATCAGAGCAAGGCCAGGGATGCCGTTCTTCTTTCGTCGTTCCGTTCGGGCACGAATTCCTGCCAACGAGACGGACTGGCCGAGCTCGAGATTCACCCGTGTCTCGACGTGTGATGTGATGCGTCCCGGGATCCCTCGAACCCCCTGTGCAGTGTTTAGGTCAGAAACGTCCGCTACTATTTCGAGCTCGATGCGCCCGGTCTTCGAATCGTACTTTGGAAGAACGGTCACCTTCGTACCGAACTCGATGGCCTGCACGTTCACGGTGAGATTGTTCTGGACCTGCACGTTGAACTCCCCGCCTGACGTGAACATCGCTTCGGTGCCGTTTGCGGTGACGAGCGTGGCCTGCCGGTACATCTTTGCCCAACCTTTCGCCTGGGCGAGATCAAAGCTCGGCAGGAACGTCTGGGGCAGTATCTGAAATGCGCTCTGCGTCGCTTGCCCGCT
>CAZHPJ010000011.1:0-7887 GCA_964534585.1 uncultured Sandaracinaceae bacterium
GGGGAGGGCGATCTGCTGGCGAGGCTGAAGGAGCGCGGCTCACCGCTCTTGTGCGGTGTCGAGGTGAACACCGGGTTGATCGCAGCGACCATGCAGCAGGTCGTCGAGGCGATCGACTACGACTTGAATGTCGGGTTGCCGGAGTTCGACGACAATCGCTTCGACTACGTCGTGCTTTCCTCGACTCTTCAAGTCGTTCCCAACGTCGAGCGCCTGCTTGAAGACGCCTTGCGCGTTGGCCACCGTGCCATCGTCGGTTTCACCAACTTCGCCCACCGAGCGCTGCGCGAGATGTTTGGACTCGAGGGACGCGCCCCGAAGGCGCCAGGTTCTTACTACTCCTACGAGTGGTACAACACCCCCAACCGGCGCTTCCCGTCGATCCGCGACATGCTCGACCTCTGCGAAAAGATGGGTGTCACCGTCGAGCAAGCCCGCTACTACGACGATACGAACGGCCAAGTCATCGGCCCGGACGAAGACCCCAACCTCGCCGCCGAAACAGCCCTGCTCGTGCTGAGCAAAAGCAGCGCCTCGAACCCCCTCTAGGGGTGTGATCCGCACACTAGCCGTAGTGGTTGGCGGGAGCCTCGAAGCGGCTCTTGATCTGGTGGACCCGCGCGATGAGATCCCGAGCCACATCGACGTCGGTGTCGTCCTCGAACGCTAGCTCCACCGTGTCCGAGACGCCGCCAAACCGTTCTTCGATCGCTTTCGGCAAATTCTCATACGTCGTGTACACGCAGAATTCGTCGAGCATGTCATCCGGAATTTCCGCCGCCATCTGCTTCCACTGCCCCGTCTTCGACATGTGCAGGAGCTTCTGCGCCAAGTCGTCCCAGCCGTGGAGGGACATGACCGGCAAATAGGAGGGCGTGGATCCATAGAATGCTAGGCGGTATCGCACCCACTCACGATTCTTCATGACGGTTTCTTCGTCGGGCCCGGTCATGATGAAACCGCCCCCACACACGTCGAGCTCGCTGCGCGAGCGCCCGGCCGACTGCAGTCCGCGGTCGATGGCGGGCCACACCACTTCCTTCAAGTACTTCTTCGTGCAGAAGCCATGAAGACGAAGCCCGTCCGCCACGCCTGCCGCGGACTCTATCATTTTCGGACGAACGGCAGCCAGGTACACCGGCACCATCGGAAGCTTGGACTTCGGGGGTGTGAACTCCGGCGTCATCAGTGTGAACTGATAGTGATCACCCTGATAGTCCAAGCGCTCCCCGAGCTCCCAGCACCGCCAAATGGCCCGAAGCGATTTCACGTACTCGACCATCCGGCTCCGTGGCGCTTTCCAAGGGGTACTGAAGCGTCGCTCGTTGTGTCCTTTGACCTGCGTGCCCAGGCCCAAGGCGAACCGCCCGCCGGAGTTGACCTGAATCGACCAGGCCTGGCTAGCGAGTACCATCGGGCTTCGCGGGAACGCCACTACGATCGCCGTCCGCACCTGAATCCGCTCGGTCGCATTCGCTACCATCGCGGCATGAATCAAAGGGTCACCGCTGATCTCAGGGATTGCGAACCCATCAAACCCCAAGGCCTCGGCCCGCTGTCCGGCCTCAGCCAGCCTGGCCCAGTTGGTTTCGCCGTTGAACGTATCGATTCTCATTCCATCTCCAGTATCACGACTTGGACCTGCAATTCAGGGGATCTACGGTTCCTTTACGCAGCCCCGCGAAAGTGAGATCATCCGGTCCATAGATCGAGCCGTGCAGGCGCCACGAAGGGGGTGGATATGCGGTACGCGCTTATGCTTTTGTTGCTGGTCGTACTCGGGTTGAGCTCCGATTTGGGCACGAATGACCGTGTGCAAGACACCGAGCTGCAGCCGATCATCTTTGCAGCGGCCTTCGGGTCGCACTGATCACTTGACCTAGGCCGAGTACGGCCCTGAGACTCCTGCGCCATGACAGCAAGTACGCGTGCGTTTCTCGTGGTGCTGGCCGTTGCCGGGGTGGGCGTATGGCCGGGCGCCGGTGGTGCGCAAGAGCCTGCCATCAACTCGAGCGTGGTGCAGTTCTTCGTCTCCTTCGATGCGCCCAACCTCGTTCTGCCGTGGCAGACCGAAGGCCCTTCGCTCTCCGCCGCTTCTGGCGTGATCATCGAAGGGAATCGCATCCTGACCAATGCGCACGTGGTCGAGGATGCGGTTGCGATCGAAGTGAAGCGCGCCGATGCAAGTGAACGGTTCCCGGCGAAGGTGACGTTCATCAGTCACGATGCCGATCTCGCGCTAGTCGAGGTCCAAGACGACCGCTTCTTCAAAGGCGCGCGACCGCTTCCCATCGGAAAGATGCCCAGCCTGCAACAAACGGTGCAAGTGTGGGGCTTTCCTGAAGGTGGGACGACGCTGTCGATCACCTCGGGGATCGTGTCGCGCATCGAGGTCGATTCGTACACGCAATCGGGTCGACGCCTGCTCTCGGTGCAAATCGATGCCGCGATCAATTCGGGCAACAGCGGTGGGCCTGTGATCAGCGAAGACGCCGTCGTCGGCATCGCGATGCAGTCGCTAGAAGAAGCCGAGAACGTTGGCTACATGATCCCCACGCCCGTCGTCCATCACTTCCTCGAAGACGTAAAGGACGGACGGTACGACGGTTTCCCGCGTTTCGGAATCCGCATTCAGAACATGCAAAGCGAAGCCCAACGCCTGGCTGCAGGCATGAGCTCAGAGCAAACGGGCGCGCTCGTCATGCGGGTCGACTATGGGGGGCCTGCATACGGCGTGTTGAAGCCCAGGGACGTGTTGTTGGCAGTGGAAGGCCATCAGATTGCCAACGATCTTTCCGTCGCGTGGCCTGGCATCGGGCGGGTTCACTATTCGCTGATCTACCAGAGCCGCCAGATCGGGGAGCGAGTGACCGTGTCGATCCTGCGCCACGGGAAGCAGCTCGCCAAGACGATTCAGCTCACCGCTCATACGCCCCTGGTTCCCGGCCGGCGAACCACCGATCGCCCGCGCTACTTGGTGTTCGCTGGGCTCCTGTTCCAACCGCTGAGCGAGGACTACTTCGACTACTTCGAGAGTCCGCCGGCGAATCTCGTCAGCGTGTCCCAGAATCATGGTGTCACCAAGGAACGCCGCGAGGTCATCTTGATGCAGCGCGTCTTGCCTGACCCGGTCAACCGCGGATACCAGAGCCGGGAGGACGCGGTGGTCCGCCTCGTCAACGGCGTGGCGCCCCGCGACATGATCCACTTGGCTCAGATCATCGGCAGCGCCCAAGGGCCATGGCTACGCGTGCTCATGGACGATGGCCGCCTGATCACGCTCGACCGGCGAGCCGCCAGCGCCGCCAGCGACCGGATCCTCGAGAGGTATGGAATCGCTGAAGATCGGTACCTCGGGGCGCCTGCCGGCCCGTCCCGGGGGCGCCGCAAAAGACGCCGATAGGCCCCAAACCGGCCTATTTTGCCCAATTCCCCTCAATTTGGTGGCTTCTGGACAACCCCGCGCCAGCTGCTACCTTGCTCCAATCGCCCATCTAGGGCGCGGTAGCTCACCGTGGGCTGCCGGCACGCTGCCCTGTTCCTACCAGACCGCACCGTGATTCGAAACAACGGTTGAAGGTTCGTAGAAGACATCGGCAAGAAGACGCGAAGCACGCGTTCGGGAGAGTTCCCGGCGTCGTGCTGAGCACATAGATAGAGAGAAATCAGAATGAGCAAGAAACTATTCGTAGGCGGCCTGAGCTGGAATACAACCAACGGCGAGCTTCAGCAGGCTTTCGAGGCTTGTGGTGCAGTCACCGAGGCCAAGGTGGTCAGTGATCGCGAAACCGGTCGCTCGCGAGGCTTCGGCTTCGTGACGTTCGAGAACGAAGAGAGCGCAACCCGCGCGATCTCGGAGCTCGACGGCTCCACACTCGACGGCCGTACCATCCGCGTCGACAAGGCGAACGATCGCCCCAGAAACGACCGCGGCGGCTCTGGCGGCGGCAACCGCTGGTAAGCCACGCGTGAGCAACGACTTTGAATCCCTCGGGGTCGGCGGAACACTCCGCCGCGCCCTGAAGGACAAGGGCTACACACAGCCCACACCGATCCAGTCGCAGGCCATCCCCCAGCTATTGCGGGGGAAGGACCTGCTGGGCGTTGCCCAGACAGGCACCGGCAAGACGGCTGCGTTCGCGCTGCCTTTGTTGCAACGTCTGGACGACGAAAGCTCGCGCGCCAAACCTCGGCGACCGCGAGCGCTCATACTCGCACCCACGCGCGAATTGGCGCTGCAGATACACGAGGAGTTTGCGAGCCTCGGACGACATACCAGTTTGCGTTACGCATTCATCATCGGCGGCGTGAGTCAAAACCCCCAGATCAGAAGTCTGGCCCAGGGTCTCGACGTGCTCGTCGCCACGCCTGGCCGCCTTCTCGACCTCGCGGCCCAACGGCATGTGGATCTCTCCGAGGTGTCGGTGCTCGTGCTCGATGAGGCGGACCGATTGCTGGACATGGGATTCGTTCGCGACGTGAAACGCATCGTCGCTCAGACGCCTAAGAGCCGTCAGTCGCTCTTGTTCTCCGCCACCATGCCGAAAGAGGTTGAGGCGCTCGCTCGTGAGCTCCTCAAGGACCCCGTTCGCGTGGATGTTTCGCCGAAGCAGATGACCGTCAAGGAAATCGACCAGCGCGTCGTCATGGTTGGCAACGGCGAGAAGCAGCGCATGCTCGAGCACCTGCTGCGCGGTGACGAAGTGTCCCGAGCCATCGTGTTCACCCGCACCAAGCACGGCGCCAACAAGGTGGCCCGCAAGCTCGAAAACGCTGGCATCGGCGCCGAGGCCATTCACGGCAACAAGTCACAGAATGCCCGTCAGCGGGCCCTGCGGAATTTCAAGAACGGGGACGCCTGGGTGTTGGTCGCGACAGATATTGCTGCGCGCGGCATCGACATCGACGCGGTGTCTCATGTTTTCAACTACGAGCTGCCGCACGAACCGGAAAGCTACGTGCACCGTATCGGCCGAACGGCTCGTGCCGGAGCCACCGGGGCTGCCTGGTCGCTGGTGGACCCATCGGAACGCGGTCGGCTGCGAGCTGTGGAACGGCTGATCAAGTTGTCGCCCACCGAGATCTCGGTGGAGCTGCCGCCACGCGATCCAGCCGAGCCCAACCAAGCAAACCGGCGACCGCCCAGGAGCTCTGGCCGACCAGCGGGCGATCAGGCACCCGGCGCGCGCCGCCGTCCTCGACGTAGACGGCGTCAACCGGCTGCGTAGACGAACTCGTCGACGCGTTTCCACCACTCGAACAGCCAACGCCGCCGTTCTTCCCCTGCTGGGATGTCGGCGGCGTTGACGCGCCAGACGCGGATTTGCACCTTCTTGCCAACCACGCTGCCGCTCGACAAGTCAGCCAGGTTTGCCATGCCTTCGAGGCCGCGGTGAGCGACGATGAGCACGTCGGTGTTCGGGGCGGCGTCGAGGAGAGTGAGCGCACCACCAGGCCTAGGGGGGAGGCAGTGGGTGAACGACGCCGCCAGCGGCACGAGCTCCGGATGGGTTTCGGCAAGCCTCTGTAGAGCGATTTTCTTTTTGCGCTCGGTGAAGCGGGTGCCTTCCGGGTAGAGCAGCACGCCTTCATCGCCAAGGTCCTCGGCGAGCTTCCGAATGGCAGCCAACTCTGCTCGAGCTCCGCCGCCGCGGTCGATGAAATAGTTGGGCGATGCATGGCCGGCGATGTCGAGGCAGGGATCGATGAGAAGCTCGCGCTTGAATACATACCGGAGCCGCAAGCCTTTGGCGTTGGAGAGAAAGGCGACGGGGAGGAGGGTGTCGATGATGCTCGCGTGGCGGATGAAGACCAAGACAGGGCCGGGGAGGATCTGCTCGTCGCCTTCGATCGATGTCGAGAGGGAAAGAAACCGGCAGAGCCACTCGAACATGGAGTTGCCCCACCAGCACTCGAGGCGGAAGAAAAGTTCTTGCCGCCGCTCGATATTGCCAGGGGTGATCGAGTAGATCCCCGCGGCGGCGACCAGACCGACGAGCTCGTTCGACAGATACGCCCACAAGAACATCAACAATCGCAGGATCACGAACGAGCATCGACGGAAAACGCCGATCAGAAATGCGATCGGGATCCATACCGGCGCGAGCGTAGTCAGCAAGACCCACAAGAGGAAGTACGCGGAGATGGTCATCATCCGCCGCCACATCGGCGACACGGAAGTCGAGTGGGAGAACGCCAGCGCTTGAACGAGCCACGAACGGCGGTGCAGGTCGGTGGGCCGTATCGCGCTGCGTGGTCGCCGGAGTCGTCTCATACCGCGGTTAAGGCGAGGCGACGATGGACGCGATCAACTCATCGAAAGGTTCGCGTTGCTCCGTTACGGTCCCGTCCGGTCCAAGAAATTTGAAGTAGTAAGGGCCACCGTTGGTATTGACGACAGCTGCGATCAAACGTTGACCCCCTTGGGCGGCTTGCTGCTGACCCCCAGCGTTCATGCCACCAGCGTAGGTACCAGCGACCTCGACCTGGGTGACGTCGAACCCAGAAATCTTGCTGGAGGTTTGTTTCGCGTCGGACACCGGGGAGCCATCGGCGTTGGCGAACTGCCCGACCCAGCGGTCGATGTTTGCCTGCGTAGGGCCCGCCCCTCCCGCACCGAAGAAATAGACGATGAGCTGGGCCGGGCCCGCTGATCCGGGCGCACTCACCTGCGCGCGGCGCATCGACGACTTGGGTTGCTGAGCCTCCCACTGCGCGGGCATCTTGAATGCGATGGCGCCTACGTCGAGCATCCCCGATGCGTCCGGCAGAGCAGGCGCGGCGCCGCCCTCATCATGCGGACTCTGCGTCGGGACCATTCCCGGGTGCGGGTTCTGCCCAGGGACGGCAGGATGCGTGCCGCCGGTCTCGCTCGTGGCGGCGTGGGGTGCCGGGCCGGTCGAAGGCGTGCCTTCTTTCGGGGTCGGTCCTTTCTCCTGACAGCCCGTCACGAGCAGCAGAGCAAGGGCCATCACGAAGCTAGGGAGCGATCGATTCATTCTCATTGCCGTAGTGGAGCACTTTGCCCATCGACCCTCAAGTAGGCTCTACGGATCGCCGGACGGCAGCTGCCGACGATAGCTGCCGCGGAGTTGATTCCAACGAATCGAAGCAAGATCCCGAAGCATCGTGAGCCCGTCCGAGAACACGTTGACGGTCGAGGCATCATGAAAACGAAGCTGTACGGGAAGCCGCTTGATGTGAAAGCTGCGCTCGCGTGCGATGCAGAAAAGCTCGACGTCGAAGGCGAAGCGATTCACTCGCCCAACGCTGAAGAGCTCTTCTGCCACTGCGGCTCGAAAGCCTTTTAGACCACACTGAGTATCAAAGCGGCCTCCTGCGACTAGTCGGCTGACCAACGTCGAGTAGACGTGACTCGCAACCCTTCGAAGTGGCGGCATGTGTGCGTAGTAGCTCGCTTCAGCGAGCGTCCGGTCGCCGGCCACGAAGTCGCAGTTCTGCTGGTCGAGGTGGTGCACCATCGAATCGATCGCGGAGAGCTCGTACGGGATGTCGACGTCGGTATAAATTCGAAAACGCCCTTCGGCCTCCAACATGCCACGGCGCACAGTAGCACCCTTACCCTGGTTGACCGAGACCCCGAAGTAGCGACACCCAAGGTCGTTGGCAACGCGCTCGGTCGCGCCATCGTCATGGCTTCCGTCGTCGACGACGATCACCTCGTAACTCATGCCGCTGCTCTGGAGGTGATCGATCAGCACAGGAACGTGCTGCCGGGCAACATCGGCGCTCCGATAGGACGGCAGGACCACGCTCAGGTCAACGCACATGTCGGTTTCCGTCACACTGTGCGTTCCACAGGCGGACCGCTTGGTCGTAGTTCGGATTGATCGCCCGCGCGCGGTCGAGATCGCGACAGGCTTGCTC
>CAZHPJ010000011.1:7987-17546 GCA_964534585.1 uncultured Sandaracinaceae bacterium
ACACCGAGGTTGTTGAGGGCGCGGTAGTTCGCTGGATCGAGCTCAACGGCGCGCTCCAACAGAGGCTGGGCTGCCTGCCAATCCGCTTGCTCAGCAAAGCCGTAGCCGAGGCGATAGTGGGCCATCGAGCTTTGTGGCGACGCTACGACTGCATGCGTGTAAAGCGCACGGTTGTCTCTCCACGCCGGAACTTGGAGCGCGGTGGTGACTAGCCACATCGAGCCCAATACCGCAAATAGCGCTCGGACCGCAAGGCGAAGCCTGCGAGCGGTAAGTAGGCATAGCTATCGTGCGCGGGCTCGGTGCCGGACAACTTCCGCAAGTTCGGATCGATGTGGTCATGTTGTGTAGCGAGCAGGCCATCTAGCACCGGACCGTCGTAGATCGGGTTCTCGGCGATGTGGGAGACGTCATCCCAAACGTAGGCGTACGTCACGGTACGCGCGTAGATCGCCAAGAAGGCGACGACGATCAGCCCCAGAACGACCTTGGGAGTCACATCTCCGGCCCCGTTTCCCCACGCATGGGCAGAGATCCTACTGCTGAGACGCTACCAGCAACAACAACCCGATGGATTACTTGACCATAGTCGTTGACCATAGTCTCTAAGCTTGCTATCCGGGGACGATGGACGACAGGCCTGAAGTCATCGTAATTTCCGAATTCAAAGCGAAATGCTTGGGAATCCTGCGACGGGTTCACAAGACGGGCCGTCCCGTGGTGGTTACCAGGCGTGGCGAGCGGATCGCGGAAATCCATCCACCTTCGCCGGTCCAATCCGAGCCCGATTGGCTTGGGTCTTTTGCGAAGCGAGGCCGAATCACGGGCGACCTGGCCGAGCCGATCGGGTCCGATGACCGGGAGGCAGCTCATTGAGTAAGGAATACCTGCTCGACACTCACGTTTGGTTGTGGAGCCTTCTCGATCCCGATCGCCTTCGGAAGAAGACACGGGCCCTGCTGACGGCGCCCAGCTCCACACTTTGGCTATCGCCGATCTCGGTCTGGGAGACGACACTGTTGGTCGAGCGCGGGAGGCTCGAGGTCGACACGGACCCACGCCGATGGGTTCAAGACGCACTTGCAGCTAGCGGCATCAGTGAGGCAACGCTCAACCACGAAGTCGCGCTCCAGTCTTTCGAGCTGAAGCTCAAACACGACGACCCGGCCGATCGATTCATCGCTGCGACCGCGAGCGTCTATCAATTCACTCTCGTGACAGCGGACGAGGGCCTCTTGCGCGGCAAGGGCTACGACACGATTAGGGCTTGAGGTATGCGACGTACACGCGGTTTCGTTGATCTGGTGTTCGACCTAGTCGAGGAGACGACGAATCTCGTCCAGCGGACGCATGATGCGGTCGTCGAGCGGTCGGCGCGACGGTTCGCACCGATCGAGCCTGCCATGAGTACGGCCAAGGTCGTCACCGGAGTCGAGACGGCCATCTCCGGGGGGGTGTTCGAGTCGATTCGCGTGATCAACGACATCACTCGCCTCACGGTGAATGCGCTTGCCGATGTCGCCGAAGCAGGCCTCGATCAGGCGTCAGATTCGGACGATCTCGACCTCGCGACGCCTATCAGCTCGACGGCAGCAGGAACGGCGAGCTGGTACGTGGACTATCTGCAGGCATCGCTGAATGGATTCTGGGGCGACTACCTGAGCCGGCGCAACAGCCGCCTCGACTTGGGGATGACCCTTCGCCACCATGGGCGGCATCTTCCGGCCACCTCTGAGGCTTTCGCGGCAGCGTTTCCCGACCCGACGAACAAAGTCTGTGTCTTCGTGCACAGCCTGGCCGCAACCGAATGGCTGTGGAGCCTGTCCTCACAAGAGCACTACGGCGCTCCCGATGTGACCTTCGGCACGCGGCTTCGCGATGACCTCGGCTTCACGCCGATCTATCTGCGATACAACAGCGGCCGACACATCTCCGAGAACGGGCGCGCGCTGGCGAAGCTGCTCACCGAAGTGCTGGGCGCGTATCCCATGCCGGTCGAAGAGATCGTGCTCGTTGGGCACAGCATGGGCGGTTTGGTCGTTCGAAGTGCGGCGCACTACGCGCGTGAGCATGAAGAGCCCTGGGTTGCGCATCTGCGTCACATCGCGTGTATCGGCTCGCCGCATCTCGGTGCACCGCTCGAGAAAGCGGTGAATCTGCTGACAGGGGTGCTGAGGAACGTTGAGGCCGCAGGCGCGCAAGTTCCAGCCGAGCTGCTCGATAGCCGGAGCGCTGGCGTCAAAGACCTTCGCTACGGCTACACGGTCGACGAAGAATGGGCTGGCAAGGATCCGGACGAAGTGTTCGCCGATGCTCGGCGCAATGTGCCGCTCGTCGACGGTGTAGGGTACTACTTCCTGGCAGCGACGATTTCGCGCGACCCGGAGCATCCGCTCGGACAGCTCCTCGGTGACCTCATAGTTCGGCTTCCAAGCGCGTCCGGTGAGGCGCCAGAGCACGCACGTCGCATCCAGTTTTCGAGCGGGGCGGTGTTCCCCGGCATGAATCACGTCCACATCGCCAACCACCCCGACGTCTACGAAGCCTTGCGCGACTTGTTGGCGACATAGGCGGGTCGATGTAAAGCTGAGGCCCAATGGCGCCCGGACGACCTTCAGACACTGCGGCGGACGAAGTCCGTGCCTCGCTCGGCCCCGCGCTGCAGCGGTTTGGTCCCGACTACTGGCGTGAGCAAGACGCTGCCAAGACGTTTCCGACCGAGTTCTTCGACACCATCGGCGAGGCTGGGTACTTCGGCACGTTCATTCCGGAGGCGTACGGGGGCGCAGACGCTGGGCCGCGCGTGGCCGCAGTGCTCGTCGAGGAGATCAATCGGGCTGGCGGCGATGCAGCTTCGGTCAATGCGCAGATGGCGATCTGCCGAACCCTCGTCCTTCATGGAACTCAAGAGCAGAAGCAGCGGTACCTTCCGGGCGTTGCATCGGGTGACATCCGGTTCCTCACCGTTGCGGCGACCGAGCCCGACAGCGGCGCCAACATGACCGAGCTTGCGAGCACCGCGCGCCGCGATGGCGAGGATTGGTTGATCAACGCCAGCAAGGTGTTGATCTCGTTCGCCAAGCACACGCGTTTGATGATCCTGCTCGCGCGTGCCGATGAAGGGACGACGCTCTTCTTGCTCGATCTCGAAGAGCTTGGTGACAAAGTCGAGATGCACCCGATCGACCTCGTCGCGAACCGCATGACCTCGAGCTTGTTCATCGATGATCTTCGGGTGCCGGACAGCATGCGTATCGGGCCTGCGGGCGAGGGGCTAGCCTGCTTGATGAAGGGCTTTGTGATTCGACGTGTGCTCGCGGCCTCGGAGGCGATCGGCAACGCCCGGTTCCTGCTCGAACGAAGCCTGGAGTACGCCAAGACTCGCAAGACCTTCGGCGAGATCATCGGGGTCAACCAGGGCATCCAGTATCCCCTGGTGCAGGCGTATTCGCAGGTCGAGGCTGCGGACTTGATGCGCTGGGACGTTCTCGAGCGCCTCGATCGCGGCGAGGACGCCGTGCCGCGCTCTGCGATGGCGAAGGTATTGGCATCCGAGGCGGCATGGGAGACTTCGCGCGCCGCGCTGACCACGTTTGGCGGCTGGGGGCTCGCCTCGGAGTATCACGTCGAGCGCAAGCTCCGCGAAGGCACGGTCTACGTGTTCAATAACCTCTTGATGAACCTGATCGCCGATCGAGCTCTCGGGCTGCCGAAGAAGTAACCGCGGCGCTCAGGCCGGCTCACCGTTGGGCTGATACGCGCAGAGCGGGTCCTCGCCAAGTGGATCGCCCGTCATCGCGTATGCGCGCGCTCGCGAACCGCCACACGCGAACTTGAACTCGCACCGTCCGCAGCGGCCCTTGTAATTCGCCGGGTCCTGAATCTCATGCAGCGCTTCGGACTCGCGGTAGATTTCGTGCAGGGGTTGGTCCTTGACGTTACCGAGCAGCGGATAGGGCAGGAAGCCGGCTGGATACACCTCTCCGAGATGCGAGACGAAAATCACGCCGTTGCCGTCACGGATGCCGAACGCCATCTGCCGGGCGCGTGCTTGAATGTCCTCGAGGGGCATGCCCTCGGCGAGCTTTCGCTGGATCCAATAGCGGCGATAGTGGGGTGCCTCGGTCGTGCCGACGCGGAACGGAGCTTCATCAGCGATCGAGTAGACCCATGCGAGCAGTTCTTCTACCTCGTCGGCGGTCGGTGTGCTGAGCTTGGCCCCGCGGCCGACCGGCACCAACAGGAAAAGACTCCATCGGCGAACGGGAGGTGCAGCCTCGTCGCGTAGCAGCTCGTACATCGCCTGCACGTGGGGCAGTGTTTGCGCGGTGATCGTCGTGTTGACCTGCACCGGAATGTCAAACTCGCGCGCCCATGCGAGGGCGCTCATCGAGTAGTCGAACGTGCCAGGGACGTTGCGAAACGCATCGTGAATCTCGGCGGTCGGCCCGTCGAGGCTGACGCCCATCGCGCTAACCCCGAGCTGGTGGAATTGCTCGACGGTTTTGCGCTGAAGCAGCGGCGTCGTGCTCGGCGTGATCGACACGTGGATTGGCAGCGATCGGCCGTACTCGATCAGCTCGGCGATGTCCGGCCGCTTGAGCGGGTCACCCCCCGTCAGCACGAGCATGCTGCCGAGCTCTTGGCAGCTGCGCATCAGCGCCTTGCCTTCCTCGGTGGTCAGCTCGCCCGGGTCGCGATGCGGGATCGCGCTCGCGCGACAATGCTGGCACGCGAGGTCGCACGAAATGGTCGTCTCCCAGTACACGTTGCGCGGCTGGCGACGGTAGATGAACCCCTGGTACTTGGTTCCGACGGTTTGCAGCTCCATCAGCTGTCCTCTTTCTCGCGAATGACACCGCCAAGGCGGTCGGCCCAGTTCTCCGGATAGCCCTCGTAGTACCGGGTCCACTGCCGGCCGGTGACTTCGCGGTGAGCGAGAGCGTAGGCTGCACGCGAGATAGACGGCAATCCGATGACGGGCAAGTAGAGCCACCCGAGCATTCGTGATTGCTTGGTGTGCCCGAGCTCGTGGGCGCGGTTTCGAACGTCCAGGTCGTGCCAGCGGCTGTTCGCGCTGCTCCAGAAGACGATGTGCCCGAGCGAGATGCCCGTCCCTTTGGACTCGACGACTAGCCTGCCATCCTCCACCTCGATCCTGACGATACGCCTGCGAGCAGCTTCCGCCCCCAGCATGGCCGCCCCGAGCACAGTTTGCGGTGCCTCCCAAACCAGCGACAAACCTCGGCGCAACAACGACACCCAGGCTAGGCTAGCACCGCTCCGAGAAAAGGGGACCGCTCGCCCTAGTTGCGTTTCGCGACGCCACGGTAGAGATGCGAAACAATCCGCGGTCCCTTGCCTTCGAACTCGTCGAGCGAAGTAAGCTCGAACCCTGACTGCTCGACCAGTTGATCGATGGGCAGGTTGATGTTGCAGCCGTCGGTGAGCCGGTTCCACACGGGGTTGAGGCGATCCTGCCAGCGCACGGTGCCCTCGCTCCGGCTACGGCCGTGCTCGATGAACAGGTAGATCCCGCCTGGCTTGAGAACCCGCTGCATCTCGAACAAGGCCGCTTGCGCATCAGGGATCGAACACAGCGTCCAGGTCGTGACGATGCAGTCGAAGTGCCCGGCGTCGAATGGAAGTTGGTTGTCGGCTCGAAGTGCGGTGCGCTCTACGGGGAAGGGCGCCTGCTCGATCCGTTGCTCCACCGAGCGCATGCGTTCGGTCGTCATGGGATCGAGACCCAGCACCGACTTCACCTCACTCGGGTAGTGCGGCAAGTTGCGCCCGGTGCCAAATCCGATTTCCAGCACGTCACCTCGAGCCCCGGCCAGGGCTTCCGGCCGCAGGTCGTCCATAGCTCTCATTGCGAAGTCCTGAAACCACGGCCTGATCCGTTCGCCCAATCCCATTTTCTTACTCGAAGATCGCGAGGTACGCACCGTAGCCTTCTTTCGCAAGGTCTTGCTTCGGGATGAAGCGTAGCGCCGCGCTGTTGATGCAGTAGCGATCCCCGGCTGGCGCCGGCCCGTCGTCGAAAACGTGGCCAAGATGGTTGTCCCCGTGCTTGCTTCGGACCTCGGTCCGCGTGGCCATGAGCTTACGGTCGGAGTGCTCCGTGACGTTTTCTTTTTCGAGTGTTTTGCTGAAGCTCGGCCAGCCGGTGCCGCTGTCGTACTTGTCCGTCGAGCTGAAAAGAGGCTCGCCGCTGACGGCGTCGACGTAGACGCCTTCCCTTTTGTTGTCCCAGTACTCGTTGTGGAACGGCGGTTCGGTGCCTTGTTCCTGTGTGACCGCGTACTGCATAGGCGTCAGCTCCTTGCGCAGCTCGGCCTCGGAGGGCTTGTCGTATTCCTTGCTCTTGTCGGGCATCGCTTTCTTCTCTACCGCTTTGGGTTTTTGGGGTGCTTCGAGTGGCCTGCCGCCCCACACGGAGTCGAGGAAGCCGTCGCGGCCGGACCCAGTACGGTAGCGCTCGTAGCTCGCCGTGTTCTTCTTGTAGTAGTCCTGATGGTAGGCTTCTGCCGCATAGAACGGCTGGGCCCAACGAACCTGCGTCACGATGGGCGCTTTGAAAACCCCACTCTTCTCGAGCTCACGTCTCGAGGCTTCGGCAAGCTCACGTTGTTTCCGATCGTGGGCGAAAATGGCGGTGCGGTACTGCTTGCCGCGGTCCGCGAACTGGCCACCGTCGTCGGTCGGGTCGATCTGTCGCCAGAACACTTTCAACAGGTACTCGTAGGAGAGGACAGTCGGGTCGTACTTCACCTGGACCGCCTCGACGTGCCCGGTTCGGCCAGAGCTGACCTCTTTGTACGAGGGCCCCGTCTCTTTGCCGCCCGTGTAGCCCGAAGTGACGTTCAGGACGCCTTCGAGCTTCTCGAACGGCGGCTCCATACACCAAAAACATCCGCCGGCAAACGTCGCCTTCGCGAGATTGCCGTCCTTCACCGGCGCCTCCGCCCGCGTCGAAGTCACTCCGATGGCCACCAAAATGGCGAAAACCAAAATCGGAACCCCCAACACAATCGTACACCAACTCTTCATCACTTCACCCCCATCTAAGGCCCAACGAGCTAAACGTCACCGGCCCCCAAAAAGTTTCAGAAAAAGGGGCCTGACCCCATTTTCTTGGGGCTATTCCTTCTCGATGAAGAGCGTTTGCGTGGGGTAGGCGAACTCGATGCCTTCGTCGGCAAATTTTCGAAAGATAGCGAGGTTGATCGCCTGCTGGATGTCCATGTGCAGGGCGTAGTCCGAGCTATGGACATAGTAGACGGTTTCGAAGTTGAGTGCGGAGTCGCCATAGGACGCGAAGTGCGAGCGGTCGAAGCGCACCTGGTCCTGTGCCTCTACGGCTGCGCGGATCAATCCGGGGAGCCGCTCGAGCTTGTCGGCTGGGGTTTGATACGTGACGCCTAGCGCAACGACCACGCGACGTTCTCTCATGCGGCCGAAGTTGCGGACGCGGCTGCCGAGCAGGTCGGCATTCGAAAACACGAGCTGCTCGCCCGAGATGCTTCGAATGCGGGTCGTCTTGATGCCGATGTTCTCGACCGACCCGGCCATGTCACCTACGACCACGAAGTCGCCGAGCACGAAGGGCTTGTCGAGGACGATCGAAAGCGACGCGAAGAGGTCGCTCAGGATGTTCTGAACGGCTAGCGCGATCGCGATGCCGCCGATGCCGAGGCCGGCGACGAGCGCGGTCACATCGACCCCGAGGTTGTCGAGGACCATGAGTAGGATCGTCGCCCAAAGCGCCGTTCGGCCGAGGATGCCGAGGGCGTTCATGGTCATCCGGTTTGCGCCGTCTGCCTCGACTTTTCGGTAGTTCTGGAGCCAGATCAACAGAGCGGCGCTGAGCCACATGCCGGCTTGGATCAGCGTTGCGACGATCGTGACCCTCCAGAAAACAGAGCGGACGTCCTCGGGAAGAGACAGCCAAACCGAGCCTGCAAAGATCGAGACGATTAGCAGGTAGATGAGCTTGGTCTTACGTAGCGCTCCAACCACCACGTCGTCGAGAATCGTGCTCGTTTTCTCGGCGAGCTTCTGGACGCGAACGACCAAGACCTGCTCGACGAGCCGCAGCGCGATCAGGGTACCGACCGCGGCTCCGAGGGCGATCAGCCAGGTTTGGAGCTCGTTTCCGTAGAACTTATTGGTGAGATCAAACACCCTCGCTTCTTGCGATGCGTTTGCGGGCGAGGCAACCCTCCAAGTGATCGTTTACCAGCCCCATCGCCTGCATGAACGCGTACGCGGTCGTCGGCCCCACGAAAGACCACCCGCTACGCTTTCAATCTTCGATCGAAAGGGCCTGTCGTGGGCAGACGTCGACCGCGTCTTGAAGCGCCTCGCGAAGCTCCTCGGGCGGGTTCTCATCGAGGATCACGAGGTTTCCATCATCGGCGAACGAGAAAAGCTCAGGGGCTGCGCCGCGGCACTGGGCGTGCAGCTTACATTTGTCCTTGTCGTACACGATCTTCATGGTTCAGCCTTCTCAGCGAGGTTCGAGGATCGCCGGGTACATGGTGAGACCGCGCACGAACGAAGACGAGACGTACTCGACGTCTTTCCCCTCGGGGACCCGAATGCGCTTGACGCGCTGGGTCATCTCCTCGAGCGAGAGCTGGATCTCCATGCGAGCCAGTGACGACCCCAGGCAAAAGTGGGGGCCGAGGCCGAACGACAGATGCTTACTCTCCTCCGAGAAGTCGCGGAAAATGTTGAAGGTGTGCGGGTCTTTGAAGTGCCGCGGGTCGCGGTTGGCGGCCGCATAGGTGAGGCCGACCATCTGACCCTCTTTGATGACCTTTCCGTGAAGCTCGTAGTCACGCGTCGCCGTTCTGTACATGTTTACGAACGGACACACCCAGCGAATGATCTCTTCGACCGCGTTCGCGATCAGCGACGGGTCCTCATAGAGCGCGTCGTACTGTTTCTGGTCGTTCGAAAGCCGCTCGAGCCCGCCTGCGATTGCGCTGCGCGTCGTTTCGGCGCCACCGGTGTTGAGCAGGATGTGCTCGAACAGGAGCTCCGACTCGTCGAGCTTTTCGCCGTTGATTTCGGCGTTCATCCAGATGGTGAGGATGTCCTGGCCCGTGCAGCCAGCTGCCAAGCGATCCTGGTACATCTCTTCGTGATGCTCGCAAAAGTTCGAGAACGCATCGTTGACCTCGTCGGTGACGTAGTCAGGACCGCAGCCACCTTTGGTAGCCTCGCTGATCCACCGCTGCACCGAATCGCGCTTTTCTTCCGGGATGTCCAGCATGTCGGCGATCAGTCGCATCGGGAGAGATGCAGCGAGATCCGCGACGATTTCGACCTCGTCCTTCGCCAGCATCTCGTCGACGAGCTCTTTGACGATCACGCGCACCCGCGCTTCCATTTTCCGCATCTGACGTGGCGTAAAAGCCGAGGACACCAGTGCGCGCTGTTTGTTGTGCTGCTCGCCGTCCTGATAGATCATCCCCGGGTCGCCAGGGATGTTGGGTCGCACACCCTCGCCACTGATGAAGGTCTCCGTGTCGCGTTCGATCGCGACGAT
>CAZHPJ010000012.1:0-17500 GCA_964534585.1 uncultured Sandaracinaceae bacterium
CACGTGCAACCACCCCCGCTTGGCGCGCGCGTCGAGGCGAGGCTTGCGTGGTCAAAGCTTCCACGCTCATCCGACCACAATTGCAAGCCGAGCCGCTCGTCGGATCTCCGCGTCGTGTTCCCCGTGCCCCGGTTGCTTCGCGAGCACGGCTGTCCCTAGCCGTTCTCCGGTGACGGCGTTTCGGCCTGAGGCTATTGCATCTGGGTTAAGATGAACGCGTAGTCGAGCGCGGTGTCTTTCAAGTAGTCGTATCGGCCGGATGCCCCGCCATGTCCGGCTTCCATGTTGATCTTGAAGACCAGAGGGTTCTCGTCGGTCTTGCGCGCACGAAGCTTTGCGACGTACTTCGCCGGCTCCCAGTACATGACCTGACTATCGTTGAGGGACGTGCGCACGAGCATGGTCGGGTAGGGCTGCGCCTCGATGTTGGTGTACGGACAGTACGCCTTGATGCGGAAGTACGCATCAGGGTCGTTTGGGTTTCCCCACTCCTCGTACTCTCCAACCGTGAGCGGAAGGGTGTCATCGAGCATCGTGTTGAGGACGTCGACGAACGGGACGAGTGACACGACGACGCCGAAAAGATCGGGGCGAAGATTACTGACCACCCCTACGAGCAACCCGCCCGCGCTGCCGCCTTGAATCGCCAGACGTTGGCTAGATGTGTAACCACTCGCAAGCAAGTGCTCGGCGACCGCGATGAAGTCCCTGAAGGTATTCATCTTGCGCTCCATGCGACCTCGATCGTGCCACGGCTTGCCGAGCTCGCCTCCGCCACGGACGTGTGCGATCGCGTAGATGACACCTCGATCGAGCAAGCTCACACGCGCATGCGAAAACCCCGTGGGGTACGGATAGCCGTACGACCCGTAGCCGACGAGCAACATCGGAGCGGAGCCGTCCTTGGGGGTACCCTTCCTGTAGACGACGGAAATCGGAACCCGGGTTCCATCCTGGGCGGTGGCCCAGAGGCGCTCTGCTTCGTAGTCGGATGGGTCGTATCCACCAAGTACCTCGATCCGCTTCACCAAGCTTCGTGCCTTGGAACGAACATCGTAGTCGAACACCGAGTCGGGCGTCGTCAGAGATTCGTAGCGAAAGCGATAGACCTTGGTCGAGAACTCTTCATTGGCGCCTGGGTGAAGCGCGTACACTGGCTCATCGATCGCGATGCGATGCGAATCGCCGTGCGGGAAACTCGAGACGCGAATATGCGGCAGGCCAGCCTCGCGTTCCCGCAGCACGTAGAAATCCTCGAAAACGTCCACGCCCTCGACCATCACCGCGTCACGATGAGCAACCAGCTCTTCCCATGACGACGGACCGGGATCGTCGACCGGCGCCCGGACGACACGGAAGTTCCGTCCACGGTCGTTTGTGCGGATCAGGAAATCCGCGCCGCGATGCGCAATATCGTACTCGTGGTCTTGTCTGCGCTCGGCGACGACCCTCCATCCGCCCGCAGGCTCGGACGCCGACAGGAATCCGATTTCGCTGGTAGTATGACTGAACGCGCCCCGGAAAAGGTACCGACCGCTCCGCGAGCGCCACACAGCCACTCGAAACCGCTCGTCGTCCTCTTGGTAGACGAGGGCGTCCTCGCCCGTAGCGCCCAGCCGGTGTCGTAGAACTTTGTGGGGCCGCTTGGTGTCGTCGTCCTCGGTGTAGAACAACGTCCGGCTGTCGCTCGCCCACGCCACCGACTGCAGCTTTTCCATTCGCTCGGCGAGCACCGCGCCCGAACGGAGGTCTTTGATCTGGAGCGTGTAGTCACGGAAACCGGTCTCATCGAGGGATAGCGCGAGGTAGCGGCCATCCGGCGACACCTCATAGACGCCAAGGCTGAGAAACGGTCGGCCTTCAGCAAGCGCGTTCATGTCGAGCAAGACTTGCTCGGTGTCGCTCTTGCCCGGCTCACGCCGACAGTAGGTTCGGTACTGCTTCCCCTCCTCGGTGCGGTGGTAGTACTCGAACGCGCCCTTGCGGTATGGCGCACTCTGGTCGGTCTCCTGAATGCGCCCGAGGATCTCTTCGTAGAGCGTTTGCCGAAGGCCCACCATAGGCGCCATGCGCTCTTCGGCGTATGCATTCTCTGCCTCGAGATACGCGGTAACCTCAGCCGACCCTTTTTCGCGAAGCCAGAAGTAGTCATCGACGCGCGTGTCTCCGTGCATGGTGACGGAATGAGGGTGGGTCGGGGCGATGGGCGGGTGCATGAGAGGGGGCTGGGTCTCGGCGGAGGGTGGGGGAGTCCCGGCGCAGCTCGAGAGGAGGAGCGCCGCGAAGACGACAAGGACGCGGGGCATTGGAGAGGGTGTAGCACCCCGTCAAATCGATGCTGCGCATCGCCCACGGGGCTCAGGGACGGTGTCAGTTGGCGGGGGTGGGTTGCACCGCGTAGTCGGCCAGCGCCCTCACGATGTCGTCCGCCAACTTCCTCGCCTCCCCGTGCCTTCCCGCGACCCCGTTCGCCAAGAAGCTGAACGCCAGCGATCGTCCGGGCTCTCCCAACACATAGCCTGACAACGCAACGACGTCCCGCAGCGTTCCTGTCTTGGCTCGGACCATTCTCGAGCGGGGAAGGTCCTCGAGGCGCGACTTGAGGGTTCCGTCAAAGCCGGCTACGGCGAGGTGGGCGACGTACTCGGCGCGGATCGCTGGGTCGTGATAGGCCGCGATCAAGGTTTCCGTCAGGTGCCGTGGGGCGACTCGATTCCCATCGAATAGACCGGAGCCATTGACCATGACGAGGCCCTCGATATCGACGCCCATCTTCGCGAGCTCCTCGCGTACGACGATGACACCGCGTGCGGAGGTGCCGGGTTTCTCCACCTGTGCGCCCATGATTTTCAGAAGCATCTCGGCGGTGAAATTGTCGCTCCACTTGCCCGTTGAGTAGAGCAACGTACTCAGCGGCGGGGAGGACATCTCGCCAATCAGTGGTTGCCGTTCGTCGACGGCGCCATACTCGACGGCTAGCGCACCCCCAATCCCAGCTTTCTTCAACGCACGCACTAACAAGCTCGCCGCATACGCTTTGGGGTCCGGAACGCGGCGGCGGTAGTACAGGGTGCGGACCTGCTTCGGCACCGCGCCATCGACACGAATGGCGAGGTGCCCGTCATCCGTGAGCCTGTCATCGATACGGGGCTTTGGTGGTCCGCTCGCAGTCGTCTCCGTGCGATTGTCGATTTGCACGTAGTCGCCCGCAAGCACGCGGACGCGCCCTGGGCCTCCGACTTCGGGGCCCGGACCGAGGTGCACGACGTAGCTGTTTCGGTTCACGGCGAACGCGGAGATCGCCGCGCGGAACGCCGCGGCTTCCCTGGGCTGCTGCTCGAACGCAGGCGGGAGGAGCTGGTCGTCGAAGTAGCTGTCGTCGATCGCAATCCGATCCACCGTGTCCACCCCTCGCAAACGCATGTCTTCGGCCAACGTAGCCAGCCCGGCATACCCCAGGCTCGGATCAGCAGATGACCGGATCACCAGCTGAGCCACGTGTCCGTTTTCGATGACGCCTTCCACCCTAGTGACCGCCCGAAACGCCGGCCCCAAACGTCGAAGGGCTGCCGCCGAGGTTAGAAGCTTCTGGTTGGACGCAGGATTCAAAGGGCGTTCGGCTCGATTGCGGTACAGTTCCACCGCATCGTGCAGACGAACGACATGAATTCCGATCCCGTCCCCGAGGCCCGCCTGCCGAACGAGGCTGGCGATCGTTTGCGCGAGCGGCTGCGGCCCCTTGGCGCGCGCGCCAGGGCTGACGACCAGCAGGCCGATGATCACGAGACAAAGAAGCGCTCGGTGCGCCATTGGCTGGAGCCTAGCAGTGCCCTCGTCCTGGTCCTAGTGATCGGCCTCGGCTGCAGCCAACCGGCGGAGCACTACCCCGACGCCCTGGTCGTGATGCTCCCGCGAGACGCCGAACAGCTCGACCCGCGCTTCGTGAGCGACCCATACGGCCTGCGCGTCTCACGACTTCTCTTCGGCTCGCTGGTCACGATCGATCCGCGCACCCTCGAGGTGATCCCCGACCTCGCAGAGTCGGTCACGGCCCTGAGCTCGACTCGATTCGAGGTACGGCTCCGCGAAGGCTTGCGCTTCAGCGATGGTAGCCCCCTCGACGCGGAGGACGTGGTAGCGACCTTCCAGGGCGTCGTCGATCCGGACCTTCGGAGTCGCTACGCGCACACCTACCGACGGATTGCCGAGATGCGGGTATCGGACCCGCGGACGATCCTATTCGTGCTCCACGACCCGCATGCCACCTTTCTCACTGACCTCGAGCTCCCGATCGTACGAAGCGAAGACGCGTTTCGGCGCATCGCCACCCCCGACGAGCCTTTTCCGGTTGGCGCTGGCCCGTACCGCCTGGTCAAACGCCAGCCCGGAGTCCTCGAGCTGCGCGCCAACCCCTACTGGCACCGCGGAACGCCGAAGTACCCCAACTTGCGATTGGTGGTCATCCGCGACGACAACACGCGGGCGTTGCGCATGCTGGCCGGGCAGGGCGACATCGCGATCGCCTCGATTCCGCCTCTTCTGCTTCCGATGTTCCAAGACGACGAGCGTTTCGAAACGCGTAGCGTCGCCGGGATATCTACGATGTATCTAGGGTTTCAAACCAAGTCGCCCAAGGTCAGCGACGTGAGGGTGCGGCGCGCCATCGGATACGCCATCGACAGGGAGCTCCTCGTGCGCGCAAAGTACGACGGGCTCGCGCGGGTCACCGACAGTTGGATTCCGCACGATCATTGGGCAGAAATCGATACGTTGCCACCGCGTGCCTTCGATCCCGGCCAGGCTCGTGCGCTACTCGACGCGGCTGGGTTCCCCGATCCGCCTGGCTCTGAGCCTCGCATGCATCTCGTGCTGCGGACGACGTCCGAGCGGTTTCGGCAATCGGTCGCCCGCGCGATCGCCGGAATGCTGCGAGACGTCGGCATCGAAGTCGACGTGCGGCCGTCAGAAGCGGCGACGCTGATCTCCGACCTCAACCGCGGACGCTTCGAGATGACCCTGCTGCAGGTGCCCGAGGTGATCGAGCCCCACGTGCTCAGCTGGTTTTTCGACTCGTCACGGATCCCAGGCCCGCAGACTGAAGGCGCCAATCGATGGCGCTACCAGAACGAAGAGCTCGACAGACTGTTCGAGGTTGGAAGAACCCAAGTCGATCGCGAGCAACGTCGCGCGGCCTACGGCCGAATCCAGCACATCCTGGCACGCGACCTCCCGGTCTTGCCTCTGTGGCAACCCGACACCATCGCCGTAGTCCGGCGCGGATCGAGCTTCGAAGCTCCGCGAGACGGACGTTTCGGAACGCTGGCGTTCTGAACGCGCAGTGGTACCGTTGAGGGTGATCCTCAGGGACCCGGTCCACGGTTTGATCGCCTTTGAAGGCATGGCGGAGCGGGTCGTCCGATCCCTCTTGGACACTCGCGAGGTGCAACGCCTGCGGCGGGTTCGGCAGCTCGGGCTGGCCTCGCTCGCATTCCCCGGCGCGGAGCATACGCGCTTTTCACACGCAATCGGCGCGGCGCACGTCATGCAGGCTCTTCAGCACCGCATCGACGCGTGCAGCGACGAGTTGCCGGCAGACCAGCGGCTCGATCAGGAGGCGAGGGCTGAGGGAATCGCCGCCGCGCTGTTGCATGACTTGGGTCACGGACCGTTTTCGCACCTCTTCGAAGAGGTGCTTCCACATGCCAAGCATCACGAACAGTGGACGCAGGAGATCCTGCTCGATCCGGGGACGGAGGTGCATCAAACGTTGGAGTCGATCTCCTCGGGCATGTCCGAACGGGTCACGAGCTTGCTGAGCGGCAACTACCGCCTGGGCTACCTGAGCCAAAGCGTCAGCGGAACATGGGACGTGGATCGCGCAGACTACCTCTTGCGCGACAGCCACATGACGGGCGTGCGCTACGGGCTCTACGACCTCGACTGGCTGCTTCAGGCGTTGACGTTCGCATGCGTGAACGACCAATGGGTGCTCGCGGTGCAAGGCCGGAAGGGGCTGCCACCGGTCGAGAGCTTCTTCCTTGGACGGCACTACATGTACCAGCAGGTGTATCACCACAAAGCCACGCGCGCAGCGGAGGCCCTGGTGCGCGCAATCTTCACGCGGGTGAGCGAGCTGATCTCCGACGGCTCGCCTCCCGCCCCACTGCTGCCCGCCTTTCGAGCGGCCGCGCTTGGCGAGCCGCTGTCACTTGGCGAGCACCTGCGGATGGACGACGCAGAGCTGCTCAGCTGTCTCAGCGCATGGGAGCACGGTGGCGACCCCACGCTTGCCGAGCTCAGCAAACGCCTTCGATGCCGCAAGCTCCCGAAGACGATACCGCTCCCCGACAACCGCCGCGACCAATGGAACGAGGCGCTTGCTCGGGCCACCGAAATCGTCGCCGCCGGGGGCATCCGCCCCGACCTCGCGGTCTGGCTGGACATCGCCGAGGACGTTCCCTACCACGAGCCCACCGACGGCAGCACGGACGGGATGTGGGTCACGCTCCGCCACCAGCCTCTGCAGCGCCTGGGCGACGCCTCGTTCCTCCTAGGTCAGCTCCGAAACAAGCGCATCGAACGCCCGCGACTCATCTTCCCCGCCGAGTTCCGAGACGAGGTGCTCACGGCCATGCATCGCGTGCTCGATTGACGCGCCGGGCACGAAACTGCGATTTGCGGTAAAGTCGAGGTTAGACGGAACCGGTTGGGGGATGGCCAGGATTCTCATCGTTGATGATCAGGACAGTGCGCGCAGCATGCTTTCGGACATGCTGCAGGCCGAGGGCTATGAAGTCGACCAGGCACCGAGCGGCGAGGCAGCGCACGCCATGGTTGCCGAGAGCGACTACGACCTCGTCATCACCGACCTGCGGATGGGAGACGTCGGCGGCCTAGAAGTACTGCAACGCACCAGAGAAACATCGCCGCTGACCCAGGTGATCGTCATGACCGCCTTCGGCACTATCGAAGACGCCGTGGAGGCGATGCGTTTCGGCGCGCGCGACTTCGTTCAGAAACCGTTTGTCGTGGAGGAGCTTCTGATCAAGGTCGCCCGAGCAGCGCGCACGCGGACGCTTGCAGGCGAGCAGCGCGCGATCGCTGCCGATTTTCGAGAACGGTACAACTTCGGCAACATCATCGGACAGTCCGCAGAGATTCGCGACGTCCTCGGACGCATCGTTCGCATCGCGCCCACTGACGCGACGGTGCTCATTACAGGCGAGAGCGGCACGGGCAAGGAACTAGTCGCGCGAGCCATCCACGCCAACTCGTTGCGCGCGGAGCGGCCGTTCGTCTCGATCAACTGCGCTGCGATCGCCGAAACTCTTCTCGAGAGCGAGCTCTTTGGGCACGTGCGCGGCGCGTTCACCGGCGCAGTGCAAACACGTAAAGGCCTTTTTGAGGAAGCCAACGGCGGCACATTCTTCTTCGACGAGATCGCCGAAACGCCACCTTCGCTTCAGGCGAAGCTGCTGCGCGCGATTCAGGAAGGCGAAATCCGCAGCCTGGGCGACAACAAGGCGATCAACGTCGATGCACGCATCATCGCCGCAACCAACCAGGAACTGCCGGTTCTCATCGAGGAGAAGCGCTTCCGCGAGGACCTCTACTACCGCCTAAATGTTGCGCGTTTCGAGCTGCCACCACTGCGCGAGCGCAAAGAAGACATCGCCCCCATCACTGACAGCTTCCTCGAGAAGTATGGCAAGAAGATGGGGCGGCAAGCCTCTCTCGGCCCCGGCGTCATGGACTACCTGCTCGGCTACGACTTCCCGGGGAACATCCGAGAGCTCGAGAACTTGATCGAGCAAGGCGTGGCCTTGGCGCAAGGCGGCCAGGTTCATCTCTCGGACATCGTTCCCAAATCCAACGGCAACGGTGCCAGCTTGCGTCCGGGGCGCCAATCCCTCGCAGACATCGTGCACGGAGCCGAGCGGGAGGCCATCGTGCGCGCGCTTCGCCAAGTCGAGGGGAACAAAGAGCGCGCGGCGGAGCTCCTTGGGCTCAGCGCGACGACCCTGTGGCGCAAAATGAAGCGCCTTCGGCTCGAGTGGCCCTAACGGAACGAACCGAGGCTACTGGGACTCTTTCTTGCGGGCGGCTTCGATTCGCTGCTCGCGATCGTAGGCGTTTCCGACGATGCCTTGAAGCTGGTTCGAGACTGCCTCCGGAACCTGGGAGACGCCCGCGTCCCCAGCTGGGGGCTGCGTCACGTCATGCACCTGGCTGCCAATCTCTTTCGTGATGCGCGCCGTCGCGGCACTCACCTCGCGCCCGAGCTCCTGTGCCTCCTCGGTGTCCATGACCCGCATCAGGTGCTGGAAGGCTGACCGCTCGCCAAGCTGAACGAAAAAGAGCAGGTAGACCAGGAAAGCCAGGACCGCGCCCCGCCATATCAGCCTCATCGATCGACGGATCATATCTCTTCTCGACGGATACCATAACTCCGCATTTTCTTGTGAAGGTTGGTACGTTCGACGCCGAGAATCGTGGCGGCGCGTGAGATGTTCCAACCCATTTCGTCGAGGGTCTGAATGATGTAGTCCTTTTCGGCACGGCTTCGATACTCCCGCAAAGTCAGGCGTTCCCCGGCCTCACCGAGCGTCGACGGCAGATCCGAGGGCGGAGCGGACTCGCGCCGCACCTCGCTGAGAACTCCCTCTTCCGGCAGATCGTCGAGAGTGATTCGGTCGCCACTCAAGATCGCCATCCGCTCCACCACATTGCGGAGCTCGCGGACGTTTCCTGGCCACGGCCGCTCGGTCAAAGCCTCTAGGACCTCGTCGTCGATCGGCTTCTCCCGAAGCCCGTTTTCCTTGGAGAACTCGCGGAGAAAACCCCTCGCCAGCAGCACGACATCGATCTTTCTCTCACGAAGTGGCGGGCTGACGATGGGGACGACGTTGAGACGGAAGTAGAGGTCCTCTCGGAAACGGCCGTCTTTGACCTCGATCTCGAGATCTTTGTTCGTCGCCGCCAATACGCGCACGTCGACCGCGATCGATTTCTCGCCGCCTACGCGCGAGATCTCCCCGCTCTGCAGCGCGCGCAACACCTTGGCCTGCGCGCTCGAGCTCATGTCGCCGATCTCGTCGAGGAACAGGGTGCCCTCGTTGGCAAGCTCGAACATACCCTTCTTGCGGCCTTGCGCGCCGGTGAACGCGCCACGCTCGTAACCGAACAGCTCGCTTTCGATCAGCTCCGCAGGAATGGCCGCACAATTCACCTTGATGAACGGCTTGTCAGCGCGGGGACTGAGCCGATGAATCGCGCGGGCGATCAGCTCCTTGCCGGTTCCACTTTCTCCCGAAATGAGCACGCGCCCGTTGGTCGGTGCGACCTTCTCGAGCTGCGCGAAGAGTGAAAGCATGGCCGGGCTCTCGCCGGTCATCTCGTAGCGGTGCTCGACGTCGCCTCGCAGCTGCTCCACCTCGCGTTGGAGCAGCCAGGTCTGCAGAGCGTTGCGCACGGTGACCAAAATGCGATCTCGGTCGAGCGGCTTCTCGAAAAAATCAGTCGCGCCGAGTTGCACCGCTTTCACCGCCTCGGCAACCGACGCGTGGCCAGACACCATCAGTACGGGAAGCCTGCGTGTCTCTGGCTCGTTGCGGATTTTCTGGAGCGCCTCGATACCGCTCATGTGGGGAAGGCGAACGTCGAGAATGAGAAGATCGACCTCGTTGTTCTCGAGCTTCTCGAGACATTCCTCGGCTGACGACGCTTCGAGTGTATTGAAGCCGGACCCTTCGAGCACCATGCGCAAGGTGCGCCGGATGTTCTTTTCGTCGTCGACGACAAGGATTGTGGCAGCCATACAATGTCGCTTATATCACGCCGATTATGGCCGCCCCAAAGAGTGATAGAGTAAATCGATCGTGAACCACGGGGAGCCCGCCAGTGAACGCTTTCGGGCGATGCTCGAAAACGCAAGACCACCGACAGGAGGCGTCGCATTCGACGACATCGCAGTCGAAGTGGCACCGCTATTCCCTCTATTGGGCGAGTTGCCTGCAGAGGAGCGCGTGGGTGGTGACTACGAGTCGTTCGAGTTCCGCGAGTGCTTCGCCGCACTGACCCTCCTCGGCCGACGTCTCGCCTTGCTCGATCTCACACCCTCTGCGGCAGTACAAATCGTGCGGCTCGCGTTGCGCTCCGTCGAGCAGCCTGACGAATCGCTTGCGGGAGGGTTTTCGGAGCGGGCTGTCGCAGCCGCTGTCGAGGGCTTCGTACTCGGGCGCGAAGAACGTCTCGCCCAAACCGCTGACTCCCGCGCAGCGAAACATCTGAAGCCTTTGCGCATCGACGATGCCGTCTTCGCACTGGTCGTGTCCGGAGCACATGAGCCGTCGACGTTGAGCGAATGCGCCGACGCGCTCGGGCGCGCCATGCTCAACGCCAACGTCCGGATCGCAATCGTCGACCTCACGCAACTCGGCGAACCGAACGGGGAGCGAGCCGCCGCAGTATTCGCGGCAGACGAAGTCACGCGGATGCTCGGCGGCGTTTGTTTCTTTACCGGAGTCGATGCGCGATGGGTGGCGGCCGCGGCAGACGCCCGTATTCCCCTCGAGGTCATGCACACCGAGTCCAACCTCGCGGAAGCTCTCGCTGCAGCCCGGCAGATGACGGAGAGCGCGACCGGAGGCGGGGGCCCCAAGTGGCGAGCCCTGTTCGACCGGTTCCGCCGATGAAGAGCCTTGGTGCGCTACTTTGGCGCTAGCCGGCGGAGCGCTTCTTCGGCGCGCGATTTGGTCTCGCGATGCTCGGCGGCGCGCTGCAACCATTTCCTAGCCTTGGCGACGTCGCCGAGCGTCCCGTAGCACTTGCCGATCGCAAGTTGTTCTTCCGACTTGGGCACATAGTCGTGGTCAGCGCGCTCGAGACGTTCGATCTCATCGACCCTCCGTTCGCACGTCGCATCGTCCGCGGCCATGCCCGCCGTAGGTCGGGATTCCGGCGCCTGAGCTATCCGCACGGCCCTCGGCTCGTCTGCAGGAAGCTTGGTAACTCGCTTTGGCGGCGCAGGCTCGACCACGATCGCCTCCTCCGCATTCTTCGTCTCGGCCGGCGCAGCACCGCCTTCGAGCTGCTCCCCGCGTGGAATCGTCCACACTCCAACCCCGACGGCAAGCAACGCAATCGCCGCCACGGCCCAGGGGGGAGGATGCAGTCGCCGCCTTCGCAGCGGGACGACTCTGGGCGCGCGCGCGGCTGCGGCTCGAAGAATCGCCGCGTCTACGTCGGCCCCCGGCTCTTCGATCGGTAGTCGCTCCGCCACCGCCAATGCAGCCTTCATCTCGTCGAAGGCCGCGCGGCAATCGGGGCACCGCGCGAGAATCTCGTGCACCCCCTCGGGATCGACCGCTTCGCGTTCGATCAGCTCGAAGACCTGCTCTTTGCACTCGTCACAGTTCATGCTGCTCTTCCAAATCACTCAAGCTGTGCTGCAAACGCTCGAGGGCATAGCGCATGCGGCTCTTCACCGTGTTTGCAGAAACGCCAACCACCTCGGCGATCTCCTGGAACGCCAACCCCTGCAGCTGGCGAAGCAGAAACACCTCCCGTTGTTCCTCTGGCAGCCCCTCCACGGCGCTGGCGATCCGTGCCCTCGCCAGTCCGCCGATCGCGAGTTGCTCTGTCGACGGGCCAGGGTTCGGTACACGCTCGCCCACGGGTTGGCCGGACTTCGAGTGGATCGCATCTAGGGAGGCGTGCCCGCGGAACCTCATCTTCCGCTGATGGTCGATGGTGAGGTTCCGCGCGATCGTGTACAGCCAGGTCGAGAACTTGGCGTCTCCGCGGAACTTTTCGCAGCGCTCGATCACTTTCATCCAGACATCCTGGTACAGCTCCTCCGCGCGTCCGCGATCCCGAGCCGACCGCAACAGGAAGTTGAAGAGCGGCGCACGGTATCGTTCGAGCAACGTTTCGAATGCGCCCGAATCGCCCTCTCGATACGCTGCCAACAGCACTTCGTCGGAGGGATCGCTCAAAAAACGTCCCCATCTTTACCGTGCCAGTACTGGGTCGGATGACCACACATCGATCGACGTCCGAGACTCCGAGACGATCTACCCGATCGCCCCTCCGCAAGTGAAGGACAATTCAGCGCTTCTGCCCAATCGCACGCACTCGAAATGCCCCGGACCTTCATTGACCCACCTGCTAGCGCTGCGGTATAAGCCTTGGGACTGTCAGGGGGCAATTTCGCTTCAGATGGTGGTCACTTAGAGGGGAATCGCGATGCGCAGGACAGTCGCGCTCTCAGGTGCTGTGACATGCATCTGGGTGGCATGCATTTGGGCGGGGGGCGCCATCGCGGTGGCCCAGACCGAGGCTGCACCGACACCGGACACCAAGGCTTCCGTTGCACCAGAAGAAGCTGCTCCCGCTCCACCGAGCACACCAGTCGACGCGGGCACATACGCGGTACGCCTTCGTGATCTGGAGCAACGGATCAACGAGCTGAAAGAGCGGATCTTTCGCTCCAAGGCGAGGCTCTCGTTGCTGGCTGAAACGGTGCTCGAAGGGGTCGTGGGGGGTGGTCAAGCGGTCATCCTCCACGAGAACCGTATGTCGCAGTCCTACAAACTGGTGAGGGTGGTTTACGCACTCGACGGCGCCCCGATCTTCACCAAAGCCGATGAGGAAGGCACGCTCGGCGACCAGAAAGAGTTCGAGGTCTACAACGGGAGCATCGTTCCTGGGGAGCACACACTCACGGTCAACCTCGAGTACCGAGGACATGGCTTCGGGGTCTTCGCATACCTCAAAGGGTACCGCTTCAAGGTGCGCTCCACTTACACGTTCGCGGTGCCCGAAGGCCGCGTGGCGACCGTTCACGTCGTGGGCTACGAAAAGGGCGGTCCGACGACGCCACTCGAAGAGCGGCCAGCTGTGCGATACATCGAGCGCGTCGAAAGACAGGTTCGACCCGATTCAAGTGGTGAGGGCGATCGGTAATGCGACCTCGTGGGGCGACAACATCGCCGCCCACACCAACACTTGGCAGGGGGCGAGCGCGAAGGGTTTGGCTGGGTTGCATCCTAGTCTTCGCCCTCTCTGCGTCCGTTGCACCTGACGCTGCTGCACAAGATCTGAGCGCATCCAATCGCGAGCTGTCCGATCTCGAATCGGATACGCAGCGATTGATGGCCGATCGGGTCCGGCCGCACGACCTCAAGAGCAACACCTTCGTCGAGGAGCGCCTCACGGACGGCGAGCTCTACTTGCGCCTCGAGGACTACCTCCGCGCTGCAATTCTCCTCACCGACATCGTCGAGCACTATCCGACGCATCGCGCGTATCCAGAAGCGCTGTTTCTGCTCGGGGAGTCTCTCTTCCTTGCAGGCGACAACCTCGGCGCGCGGAAGCGCTACGCGGAGGTGATCGAGCGCAGCAGCGACCCTGCCTTTTCACCGTACCTCCAAAGGGCGCTCGGCCGCCTGATCGAGATCGCCATTCACACCCGCGATTTCCGGGAGGTCGAAGGGTATTTCGCGCGTCTCGAGACTCTGCCGTCGTCCACGCTTTCGGTTACCACTGCGTATTTCCGCGCGAAGTATTTGTACAACCTCGCCGTCCCAATCGACGACGTGCTCCATGCGCCACCTAACGCCGCAATTCGGGGAGTCGACCAAGGCCGCCTCGAGCAGGCACGCAAGGGCTTCGTCGCCATCCCGGGCGGCACCGAGTTTTCGCTGCGCTCCAAGTATTTCGTGGGCACCATTCACACGCTGAGGGGTGAATACCTCGACGCTATCGCGGCGTTCCACGGCGTCCTCGACCACGAGCCCGCCAATGAGCGGGAACGCCAGGTCGTCGAGCTGACCTATCTTGCGCTCGGACGGCTCTACTATGAAACAGAGCAGCTCGAGCAGGCGCTCGAGGCGTATCGGGCGGTCGAGCAGACTTCGGCTCACTTCGACGAAGCGCTGTACGAGCTTGCGTGGACCTACATCAGAATAGGCGACGCCATCCAAGCCGAACGCGCGCTGGAAGTGCTTTCGGTGGCGGCGCCTGATAGCCCGCTCAACGCCGACGGCAAGGTCCTGCGGGGAGAGCTGCTAGCGCGCGCCGGCCGCCATGACGAAGCCGAGGTGGTGTTCGACGAGATCCGCACAACCTTCGGACCCATTCGCGACGAGCTGGCTCGCCAGCGTCGTGAGCACCCGGATCTTCGCGCCTATTTTCAGCAAGTTGTGCGTGAAAACATAGACAGCTTCGATATTCACGACTTCCTTCCAGAGTCGGCACGGCGCTGGATCGAGCTCGAAGACCACTACCAGCGGGCGCTGGACGTGCTCGCGGACCTGAGCGAAGCCAAGCAGCTCGTCCGTGAAACCGACGAGCTCGCGCAACGGATCACCGCAGCTCTGAGCGCGCCAAACCGGGTCAGCGTATTCTCCGACCTGCGTCGGCAGCGCGAGAGGACGACGGGGCTCCGCAACCGTGCGGCCCGTGCGCGCGGCACACTCATCGCCAGCGAGGCTCGAGCCCGAGGCAACCCTCGGGGCGAGGTGGAGCGTGTGCGTTCGCGCCGTCAGGAGCTCCAGGCCGAGGTCATGAAGATGCCGGTCGAGACGGAAGACTTCATCGATCGCGACTTCGAGAAGCTCGATGAGTACCGAACAGCCGAGCGTGACCTTCAGGGGTTGCGCGTCGAGATCCTCGGGCTCGAGGCTCGCGTCGTCGCGTCGAGGACGGGCTTGGTCGCCGTCGACCCGGCTAAGGTCGATCCCAAAGCGTTGCGCGCGCAGCTCGACGAGCACGAAGCCGAAATCCAGCGGTACGAAGATCAACTCGTCTGGATTCGCCGCCGCCTGGAAGTAGGCCGGCTCCACGTAGGCGTGGGCGACAAGCGATACCAGGCGGACGACGCGGAGCGCGCGAAATTCATCGACCTGGTGAAGCGGGAGCGTCAGCTAGCGGGATCGGGAGGGGCCGACTACGACGCCGCTTTCTCGCGCGTGGCGGCCGTGGAGCGCCAACTCGATCAACGCGACGCGGAGGTCGCGGCCGTGGTGCGACAACGCGTAGGCGACATGTTGGCGGTAGTCGACGAGGAGACCACCAACCTCGCTCGGTATCGTGTGGCGCTCGGTTCACTCGAAGGCGAGACCGAAGAAGTCGTTGGCGCGATCACGTATCTCAACTTCAATCGCGTCCACGAACGCTTCTACGACCTCGTCCTGCGAGCGGACCTCGGCAAGATCGACGTTGCCTGGGCGAGGCGTGAGGATCGCCGGCTGCGCATCGACGCGTTGACCCGCGAGCGGGCGCGCGAGCTTCAGGCGCTCGACGACGAGTTCCGGGACGTCATGGACCAACATCAAGGCAGCGAGGCCGGGGAGTGACCATGCGTCGTCACATCGCCTTGCTGGTTTTCCTCGCGGTGTGCTTCGCCGGGTGGGGGCCTATCGTTCCCGTCGGCGCACAGGAGGCGGAGGATGCACCGTGGGAGGGCGCGACCGACGTCACCTTGCCGCCGTTCCTGCAGGACACGGGCAAACGTATCGTCGACCAACGGCCACCTCCCACCGAACAGCAGCTCGAAGCCCTGCGGCAACTCGAAGAAGAGGTCGAACGCTTCACCGAAAGCGGAGAGGCCTTCCGCTCGACTGTCACTTCGCTGGTGCGGCGCCTGTATCTCCAGCAGCGGCGTGAGCGCGACCGCTGGTATGGCGAGCGGCTCGAAACCGAAGAACGTGCCTTCAACGAAGCTCGCGCGAGCTCGATCAAGGTCTTCGAGGAGTTCGTTCGCCGCTACCCGCAGCATCCGAAGTACACCCCCGACGCGATGTTCCGCTTGGGCGAGCTCTACTTCGAACAAAGCGCCCTCGAGTTCCAGAAGCTCTACGACGATGCGCAAGCCGCTCGCGAGGCCGGCGACCTCACGGCTGAGGACAACCTGCCGACATCGCCAGACTTTACGCCTACGGTCACGCTGTACAAAACCTTGGCGCGCCGCTTCCCGGCCTACGAGCGCTCCGACGGCGTCTATTACCTGATCGGGTACACGTTGAACGAGATGGGCCGCCCCGAGGAGGCGGTAGCCGCATGGCTCGCGCTCGTCTGCAGCAACAAGTACGACTACGATCCCGATTGGCGCCCGCCACCCCCGGACGCGTCCTTGGCAGCGCAGGCGAAGTATCCGGCTTTGACGTTGGACGGCCGCCCGCTTGGAGCGCCGGTTGCTGGTGTCTTCATCAACCCATACAAAAACTGCCAATCGATCACACCGCAGGCGCGCTTCGTAAGCGAGACCTGGTTCCGGATCGGCGAGTACCACTTCGATGACTTCGGAGGCGAGAACTCGCTCGACCTCTCGATCGCGGCGTATGGCCGTATCCTCGAGAACCCCGAAGACCGCAACTACAACCTCGCGCTCTACAAGGTCGCCTGGGCCTACTACCGCGCAAGCCGTTACCCCGAGGCGATTCGGCACTTCGGCAGGTTGGTCCAATGGTCCGACGACACACGGGCTCAAACCGGTAAGGCCGGCTCCGAGCTTCGCCCCGAGGCGGTCGAGTACCTTGGCATCGCGTTCGCGTACGACGACTGGAATGAGAACCAGATTTCGGATCCGATCGAAGGCCAGCCAACGGGGATCGAGCGTATCCAAGACGCCTCATTGCTGCCGCAGCAAGCACCGTGGACGCCCGATGTCTACTTCCAACTCGGGCAGGTTTACTTCGACGAAGCGAAGTACCCGGAGGCCATCGCGGCTTGGCGGCTGGCGATCGCGAAGTGGCCAAACCACCACCGCACCCCCGCCGTTCTCAACGACATTGCGATGGCTCACCAGATGCACAACGAGTTTGAGAATGCCATCCGCGCGCGCTCCGAGCTCATCCAGTACGTGCAGGGAAGCCCTTGGTGGAACGCCAACATGGACCGTCCAGCAGAGCAGCGAAACGCGGAGCAGCTGGCGGAGAACGCGCTTATCGTCACCGCGATCCACCACCATCAACTGGCTCGCCGTCTGCGTCAGCAGTGCGTGCACGAGCGTAACGTGAGGCTCTGTCGCGACTCCCGGGTCGAATACGGGCTGGCAGCGACGGCATACCGCGGGTACTTGGAGCGCTACCCGAACAACCCCCAGGGGTACGAGCTCCACTACAACCTCGCCGACGCCTTGTACTGGTCGAAGAACTACGAGCAGGCGGCCACGGAGTACGCAGAGGTCCGGGATTCGAACGTAGATGACAGCTATCTCGCTGACTCCGCGCGGCGAGTCGTGGAGTCACTGAAGCGCATCGCCGATCGCGATGTCGAGGAGGGGCGCTTGGTCATCCGTAGCCGGATGCCTTGGCGCGGCTCCGCGTCGCCCCAGGACTCGAGCGGCGTCAGATCCGGGAGTACGAGGTCGGCACGCTCGCTGGTCTCGTCCTTGAGTGCTGCGAAAGAGACCAGGAACCCGACCTTCGCCAGCGCTTCCTCGGCGCCGAACCCACCCGGGAGCGAGTGTCGCGGATTCGCATCGTGGACGAGCAGC
>CAZHPJ010000013.1:0-16570 GCA_964534585.1 uncultured Sandaracinaceae bacterium
GCCCGAACGGCGAAGCGCGAAGGTGAGGTCTCCATGACCCGGGGCATAGGGCGAAAGGGCGCCCGAGCTATCGCGGAATGACTCGCCCTCCGGTGTGGCGCGAAGCGAGATGAACTGTGGGAAGGTCTTGATCGGACAACGCGCGGTGCTGAGCGGTTCGGCCATCTGCCGAATCGCCTCGTCGGTGGCGAAGCTCGTCATCAAGTAGACCGGGATTCGCGCGTCCGCGCGCTCTGCTACCGCTGCGATGTCCGCGAGCTTAATCTCGAGGAACGACTTGCCGTCGAGCACCTCTACGCCCGCTTTGACGACTCCGCCAAACCGAGTCGCCATGCCGCCGGCCAAGATCACTGCGGCCACTTCGCCTTTCCGCATGGATTCTTCGCCGCGCTCGGTCAGCGCCCGCCGCACGTCACCACCCAGGGGAGGGAGCGCTTGCAGGTCGCCCTCGTCGGGGGGCTCCACCTTGCCGGTGATCCGGTTCTGGGACGCTCCAAGGTCCCCTCGGGCCAGGCGTTCTTTCAACGATTCGAAGGGGATATCCTCGAATCCGTACCGTTGAAGAAGTTGGGCCGTCTCCGCGTCTATTTCTTGTGAAACCATTAGAATCGCCAAAACCCAAGCACTTTCTATGGGCTCTGTCGAGCGGGCCGAGCCCACTCCTCGCGGAGAGGATGACGGCTCGGCCACGCAGCCCTACATATATAGGAGGATCCATGGATTTGCTCGTCCGGTCTACGACCCTGTTCGCATTGTCTCTTGCATCGGCTATTGCCGTTCCTGCGGCGGCCGACCACGAAGGCCCGGACGGCTACGGCACGACGACGAGCTACGAGCTCGATGTCCCATACGATGGCTACGTGCGGGAGGGGCAAGCGACCGAGAGCGCCGATCCGACGACCTACGTCATCATCGAAGCCGATTCCGGCACGACCGAGCAGGTCGACGGTGAGACGGTGATCGTCGTTCAGGAGCCAGAGCCCATCGCGGCCACCGCGGCAGCACCGCCGCCGACACCGACGGTTGTGGTCGAGCAACCCGGTGTGCGTTGTCCCGGCGCGATTTGGGTCGACGCGTACTGGGCCTACAGTAACGGCGACTACGTTTGGGTCGACGGGCACTGTGTCGTTGAACGCGTGAACTACGTCTTCGTGCGTCCGCGATGGGACTACTACTCGGATGTTTGGTGGTTCGTGCCCGGATACTATCGACCATACGGCGTGTACGTCGGCTTTGGATACTACCGCCCGTGGGATTGGTACCCACCGTATCATTATCCGTATTACCGCGCGCATCATCCCGTGTCGGTACACCGGAGCATCGCGCATCGGCCGACGACTGTTCATGCGACTCCAGTTCGGCGAACGACTAGCCGAGGCATTCGAGTAGGCGCCGTCCACACTCGCACAGGCACGGTCACGCGAACACCGACCCGTACCTCTACCGTGACTCGAGCGCCGAGTGCGCGGACCACGACGGTGGCGCGCGCCCGTCCGAGCACGACCCGGGTCAGCGCCGTCCATCGGGCACGCCCGAGCCCGAACCGGACGATGGTTGTCCATCGCCCTGCTGCGCCGGCGAGCCGGAGCGCCAGCGCGCGCCAGCCCCGCGCGAATCCCACTCGCACGCGCGGTGTCAACCGACGGCCTTCGACTTCTTCTCGTGGGGCGTCGATCAGCCGTCCAGCACACAGCCCGTCACGGACCGGCTCTGTGCGGCGTCCGAGCTCCGGACCGAGTCGTACCACGAGCGTCCGGCGACCCAGCTCCGGGCCATCGAGGGGAGCCAGCTTCGGCCGTCCCAGTGTCGGGGCTTCGCGAGGGAGCAGTTTTGGCCGTCCGAGCGTGGGACGGGGTGGGGGCTTCAGCAGGCCGTCTTCAGGCGGTTTCGGGGGGGGACGCAGTGCGCATACGGCGCACGGCCATTAACCCCTTGTCGACTCTTTGCTCGGCAGGGGGGGCGATGTAACCCTACGTAGGGGAAGTGCATTTAACCCCATAAGAGCTTCTGTGCGCCGCCGTTACCGAGAACCAGTCGTCATCGCCTTCGCGCTCGCGTTGATCGCGTCGCTGTCGGTGCACCTTCCGGTCTACGAGGTGCTCGGCGGGCTGGCCGATCGTTTCCGGTCAGAGGCCGAGGAGGTGAAGCAGGCTCAGAAATTCGAGCCGGTCGAGGTGGACTTCGAGGTCGCTGACGACACGAAGTCCCAGCGGGCTCGGAAGAAGCTGCGTAAGCGGGACAAGGTGAAGCGCGAGCGGCTGGCCAAAGTCGTGCGAGAGCAGGCACAGCAGACACAGCAGGCCCATCAGGCGCAACAGCCCCCGGTTGAAGCGCCTCAGGCCGTGCAGCAACACAGCACCAATCCCGACGTGGAGCCACCGGACAACCCGCGGTTCGTCGCGGAGCAGAACAATCGGGTCGAAGAAGAAACCGTCGCCCGGGTTCGCAACATGATTCGCGACGATAAGATTCCATCGCCGGGTCGGCAGGAGAAGCCGTCGGACACCCTGGAAGAACAGGGCAATTCCCGCGAGCAGGAAATTGCGGAGGCTCGCAACAAAGAGGGAAGCGACGCGCGCAAGGTCACCGAAGAGGAAGCCAAGCGCAAGCGCCCCGACAAAGCCATCAAAGCAGACCCGATCAAGGCCGAACGTGTGTCGCGCGAGGCGCCTGAGCGAAAACGATCCAACACGGCTGACGACAATGCGGCCCAGCGTGCCGTCGAGACCATCACGATCACCGATCCAGCAGGGACGTTTAGCATCCGGCGACCGAGCAATGCGGGACAGGGCGGCGGCCAGCGTGTGAAGGGGCGGAGCTCGGGCGCCAAGATGGCATGGTCTCAATACGAGGCCGCCGTCGGCTCCGACAAGCTCGAAGAGGATCGCCGCGCGCACCTCGCGGAGCGCAAATCCACACAGCGTGGCATCGCGCGCGAAAAGACCTGGAACGAATTCCGTGCAGCGATTGAGAACTACGTACCCGGCGTGAAGCCTGGGGCGTCCACGGCCCTCAATGCCGCAGCGTCGCCATTCGCGTCCTATATTGCAGCGGTCCACCGGCGCATTCACCCGCAGTTCGCAGACAGGTTTCTTCGGAGCCTGCCGATCGGCGGAAGCCCCTACCAGGACCCGACGCTGATGACGAAGCTCGAAATCGTGCTCAACCGCGACGGATCCGTTCATCGCATTGGGATCGTCCGATCGAGCGGTCTCTTGCCGTTCGACTTCGGCGCATTCAACTCGGTTCTGCGCGGACAGCCCTATGCGCCGGCGCCAGCTTCGATTCTCAGCGGCGACGGGCGTGTGTACTTCCATTGGGGTTTCTATCGAAACCAGCGTCAGTGCGGCACGTTCAACGCCGAGCCGTACATCCTTCCAAATCCGAGGGGCACGCCGGGGCGCCGGGACGGTCTGACCGATGCGCCCGACTGGGACACCGTCGTTCCCGCGGATGCGCGGCCGACTTGGCGGACGCGTGAAGAGGAAAGCAGGGAAGAGGACGAGCCAAAGCGGCCCCCCGAGAAGTCTCCGCCCGCGCAGCCGAAGGAGCAGGAAGAGGACGTGCCCCAGGTGCCGCCTGCACCGCCCGGCTCCGGTCTGGGATGACCCACGATGCCGAGCTAACCGCACGGGTTAGAGCGGAAGCGGAGGCGGCGGGGTTCGCGCGCGTCGGCGTTGCTGAGGCCGGGGCGTTGAAGGAGGAGGCCCACCACCTCGATGAGTGGCTTGCTGCCGGGCGTCACGGGCAAATGTCGTGGATGGCGCGGACCGCATCCGTACGAAAGGATCCACGCGATCCGAACATGGTCGAAAACGCCAAGAGCGTCATCGTGATGGTGGCGCCCTATGTTCGGCGCAACCGCTACGAGGGGCCGCCCCCGGCGCGCGTCGCGAAATACGCACTGGGGCGCGACTACCACAACGTGCTGACGAAGAAGAGCCGCAAGGTGGCGCGGGTGCTGCAGGAGGCTGGGTTCGTCGCGCGGGTTGCGGTGGATTCAAAGCCTGTGTTCGAGCGTGCGTGGGCGGAGCGGGCAGGCGTTGGCTTCGTCGGAAAGAACTGCTGCCTGATCGTTCCCGGGGTCGGGTCGCATGCCTTCCTGGCTTGTGTGGTGACGACCGCGTCGCTGAGCCCCGGCGAGCCGATGAGCCGTCGCTGTGGGAGCTGCAGATTGTGTCTCGATGCGTGTCCCACTCGGGCGTTCTTGGGGCCGCGGCGGCTCGATGCCCGCAAGTGCATCTCGTATCTGACCATCGAGCACAGGGGGGCGATCCCCGTCGAGCACCGGCAGGCGCTCGGGCCGTGGGTTTTTGGTTGCGACGCTTGCCAAGATGTGTGTCCGTACAACCATACGTCTGGCGCAGCCGACGACTCGCTAGAGGCTTTCGAGCCAGGGGACCGCTGGACCGATCTCGACGCGGCGCGGCTGCTTCGGATGACCGAAGAGGGGTTTCGCGCATGGGTCGAAGGCTCAGCGCTGAAGCGTGCTCGGCATGAAGGTTTGGCGCGCAACATCGCACTGGTATTGGGAAATCGCGGTGAGGAGCTGCACCTGACGGTGCTGGACGAGGTGCGCCGAAACCATCCCTCAGAGGTGGTCCGGGAGGCGGCGGATTGGGCCAGCGTCGAGCTCAGGCGCCGTCTGGCTGCCTCAGAATAGCCTCTAGCGCTTCGAGCAGCGGCGTGAGCCCCTCGTTGGTCGCCGAGCTGATCGCGAATACCTGAAGGCCCCTCGGTTCGAGCTCTTTGCGAACCTCTTCGTAGGCCTCGCGGGCCTCCGGGAGGTCACACTTGCTTACCGCGACCAGCATGGGCCGCTCCAACAGACTGCCGTCGAATCTCCCCATCTCCACCATGAGGGCGTCGAAGTCGGCGACGGGATCGCGTTTGGGATCCGGGTCCACGCTCAACATGTGTAGGAGCACCCGCGTCCGCTCGACGTGCTTGAGAAACCGGAGGCCAAGCCCGGCGCCTTCCGACGCCCCCTCGATGATCCCGGGAATGTCGGCGATGACGAATGTGCGATCGACGCCAAGCGAGACGACGCCGAGATTCGGGACGAGAGTCGTGAACGGGTAGTCGGCCACTTTGGGGCGCGCGCCGGAGACCGTGGCGATGAGGGTGCTCTTGCCGACGTTCGGGAAGCCGACGATGCCGACGTCGGCGAGGAGCTTGAGGACGAGCCGGATCTTCTTTCGCTCGCCGGGCGTGCCGGGCTGCGCGCGGCGTGGGGCGCGGTCGTACGGCGTCGCGAATTTGATGTTCCCCCGGCCGCCTTGGCCGCCTCGCGCGACGATGAGCTTGGCGCCGGACCGGTCGAGGTCCGCGAGAAGGGCGCCCCCGTCCTGGTCGTAGACCTGCGTGCCGACTGGGACCTGAATCTCGAAGTCCGCGCCGGCCTTGCCGAACTGGTCCTTGCCACGGCCGTTTTCGCCGCGCTCTGCGCGAACGATTCTACGGTAGCGAAGATCGAACAAGGTCGAGAAGCGCTCGTGTGCAACCAGAATGACGCTCCCTCCGCGTCCTCCGTCGCCGCCCGAGGGGCCCCCGAGCGGGACGAATTTCTCCCGTCGAAACGCAATGGCGCCCTTTCCGCCATCACCGGCGGCGACCTCTAGCGTTACTTCATCGACGAAATCCACGCTGGTCAGTACGTCGGCCCCTCCGCCGGAGCAACCGACTTGGTGCTCGAAGAAATCGGTGAGGTGCGTACACTGCGCACGTGCTGAGTGCTTCCGGCGACCCGGAACCGGCGTCCGCAAACGCCAGGTTTGTCCAAGCTTTGGATGCCAAGAGCTTGAAAACAGTGCGGTTAATCGAGGCGTGATGAGCCAGACCGAGGAGACGCCCGGCTTGCCGCTGCTCACCTTGGGCGGCGATGTGCGAGGGGAGCAGCCACTTTTCGAGGCGAGCCTCCGAGGGCGTCGCGTTCTAGTGGCCGCCGCCGAAGCACAGGAGCGCTGGTTCTACGTCGGGGTGTCCCGCGTGCTCGAGCCGCTGGCGCGCCTAGAAGAGCGCCTGACGAGCCATCAGGAAGCGCGTGGTGATCTGGAGGAGCTCGGGCTATCGGTGCTGCTGCGCGCAACGAGGCGGCTCCGTCCCAACGTGAGCATTGTCCTTCAGGACCCTTGGAGCTTGTTCGAGCTCGAGCTTGACGCGGGGCACCTCGTCGAGGTGACCAGGACTGCCATCGATGGTGCCGTCACCCGAGGTGCTGCGGCGTTGCCGGCGCTCGTCAGAATGAGCTCCGGTCTATTCGTCGTGGCGGAGGCGGAGGCAAGCGAACCAGGGGAGGAACGGGTATCGCTGGACCCGTCATTCGCGCAGGCGATTCGGGAGGTGATGGTCCCGGCGGTGGCGTCCGAGGGGGGGGCGGGCAGCGAGTTGATCGAGCCCCAGATCCAGCAAGACTCCCCGCCCGTGGCCGATCCCCTCGAGCGAGAGAATGTCAGAGCGCAATTGGGAATCGCCATGCATCGCGAGCCCGCCAATCAGGCGCCGAGCTGGACCTATCCAATTTGGCGGCTCAATGCCCGAGCCGGAGGGGGGAGCAGCGAGAGCAGCTCTGGGTTCGGGATGGAAATGCGAACGACGCCACGCTTGTTGGGCTCGGCGTTCGTGACCTTGCTGTTGGCGACGGTCGGCTTTCTCATCTGGCATCAGGCGATGCCGGCAGGCGCGCCGGCGGGGTCGACCGTCCCCCCATCTTTCCCAGCTCAATCCACTGCGACGGACGAGCAGGTCATGCCGGCAGCTCCGTTGGCGGCGCCTACGGAGCTGCCGAGCGGCTTCGGCCTATCGGTGTTTGCGGGAACCCTCCGCGCCGGCATCGACCCGTCACTGGAGGTCGCCGAAGGGCAGGGTGTGCTGGAGGTGATCGGCCCGAGCGAGGTGAGCGCCGATGTCGACGGCGTCGACCGGGGAGCGCTTCCGGTGACCCTCGTGCTCGACCAGGGGAGACACACGTTGCGATACCGCCTAGATGCCAGATCGACCTACCGTTTCGCCTACGTGAAACCGGGCGCGACGCGCACGGCGAAACTCGTCATTCAGCCGGGTGGTTTTGTTGACGCTCGTTGAAGCTGCGTGCTAACCGCAGCAAGGTTCCAAGGGGCCCAATGAGGCGCGAAAACGGCCGCTGGAGCACGTGAGGAAGGCGGCTGATGCGATTCTGTGTGCTGGTGATCACGACCCTCGCCGTTGCGGCGGCGGGGTGTAGCCGAGAGAGCTCCAAGCCGGACCCGTTTGCTGGGCTTCAAGCCCATTCGGATCTGACGGCGCTCCGTCACCTCGCCGAGGTGGATGACGGTGGCTGGTACATCGATTTCGGCACGCCTGCGCAGTCGAAGTACACCGTGGGCGACTGGCGCAGTGGCTGGGTCGGGAAGGGCGTGGACGGCGACATCACGTATGCGCACGTCGGAATGCGGGGACGGGTGTACTTCGAGGCCGACAGCCCGGAACCCCTCGTCGCGCGCGTCCGGCTGCGGCCGCACGGTACCCAAGCGCTCACGCCGTACCTCAACAACCAACAGCTAAAGTCGATTCACCTCGGCAAGGGCGAAGGGTTTGCGGACTACGACGTCGAGCTCCCGAAGGAGCACATGCGGAGCGGTGAAAACTACCTCTTGCTCACCTTCGGCGGGACGGTCCCGATCGATGGTCAAGACGTTTCGGTTTCCATCGATTCGATTTGGATTCGAAGCTTGTCCGTGCCATCCAAGGCCGGGCGGGCGCCAACGTACGACGGCTTGCTCGCGAACGTTCGCCTTGGCGATGAGGAGCGGCAGGCGATCGCGCTCTCCCGGAAATCGACGCTTCGGTATCACGTGATGGTTCCGGCTGACGGCTCGTTGGGGTTCGGGGTCGGTGTCGAAGGTGAAGGCAATGTGCCTTTCGCGATCGAGGTGACTACTGACGGACATCCGACCACGCAGTTGCTTGCCGGAACGGCGTCGGGTTCGTGGACGGAACACAACGTGGACCTGAGCCGTTTCGCCGGGGAAACCGTGCGCATCGACCTTCGTGCCAAAGGCCGAGGGGCGGGCCGTTTGGCTTGGAGCGCACCCCGAATTTTCGTGCCTGCTCGGCCGAAACGCACGCTCGAGCCGGCGAAGAACGTCGTGTTGCTGGTCATCGACACGCTTCGCGCAGACAAGCTCCGTCCTTTCAACGCCCAGTCGCGCGTGAAGACGCCCGCGATCGATCAGCTCGCCTCGGACGGGGTGGTGTTCGAGCTCGCGCAGGCGCCGGAGAACTGGACCAAGCCTTCGGTGGCTTCGATTCTCACGGGGCTTCACCCGCAGACCCATCAACAGAAAACGGGGAACGCCGCACTGCCGAGCTCGGCTGAGCTCTTGAGCGAGCACTTGAAGGGCGAGGGGTTTGCGACGGGGGGCTTCATTGCCAACGGCTATGTGTCAGACCGCTTCGGTTTCGACCAAGGGTGGGACCACTACACGAACTACATTCGCGAAGAAAAGAGCACTGAAGCGAAAGATGTCTTCGACGAGGCAGGGAACTGGATCGAAGCTCACAAGGACGGGCGTTTCTTCGCGTACATCCAAACCATCGACCCGCACGTTCCATACGATCCACCGGGCAAGTATCTCGAGATGTACGACCCGAGCGAGTACACGGGGCAGATCAAGCCGCGGATGACTGGTGACCTGCTCGAAAAAGCTAAGCGCAATCCGCCAAAGGTCGTGTTCAATCCGAGCGACAAGCGGCGCTTGAAGGCGCTTCACGACGGGGAGATCACGAAGCACGACCATTTCTTTGGTGCGTTCCTCGAGCGTCTGAGCAAGTTGGGGCTTGCTGACGACACGCTCATCGTCGTGACCTCGGATCACGGCGAGGAGTTCGACGATCATGGCTCGTGGGGACACGGCCACTCGGTGTATCAAGAGCTCCTTCACGTGCCCCTGATGTTTCGTCTCCCGAACCGTCTTCCGCCAGGCACGAAGGTCGGCGACGCGGTTAGCACCCTCGACATCTCCGCCACAGTGACCGATCTCCTCGGCGTGCCGCCCATGGCTCGCAACGAAGGGCATGCGCTCGTGGGCCTGATGTTGGGGGAGCAGCCGCCGTGGCCGAGCGTGGCGTTCAGCGACTTTCAAGACGACCGCCGCGTGATCACCACCGGCCGATGGAAGCTGATCGTGCGCGGGAACCTGACCTCGACGATGTTCGACCTGCTTGACGACCCCATGGAAAAGACGCAACTCGACGCTTCCGCGTTTCCGATCGGGCGGCGTTACTCACGCATGCTGCTAGGTCAGTTCCTCGGAGCGACGAACCGCGGGGATTGGTTGAGCGCCGAACAGAACGGCGGTACACAGCTCCAGCGGGAGAACGCCGAGATGGACGACACGATTCGCGATCAGCTACGCGCGCTCGGCTACGCTCACTGAAGTACCATGCCCCTCATCGAACAGACTCCAGCACGGTACTTGAGGAGTCCGCGGTTGGAGCCGGTGGCGGATGGGGGCGCGCTCTTGCATGTCCTTGCCTGGTCGGGCGATGAGGAGTGCATCCTGCGATGGAGCGTGGCGGATGATGGCTCGGTGCAAGGTGAGCCGGTAGCGACCGACCATAGCGCCGCGATCATGGGCTGGGCTCCGGGCATGCCATATCCCGTCAACGATCCTCGAGCCGAGCTCGAGGCGGAGCATCTGGGGTGGCGTGTCGAGGTGCGTCACGAAGGTCCGCGGTCGAGCGTGGTCGTCGCGCCGCCATCAGGCGGCGAGTTCGTCATATGGACCGCCTTCGGCATCGCGGCTGCGCCGTGCATCACTGCAGCGTCCGGCGGTGCTTGGGTTGGCTTTCATCACGACGTTCGGGAGGATACGGGTGTGCCCGACATCGCGAAGTGGATTGCGATTCGCTTCGTCGACATGGGGGGGATCGCCTACGAGCCCGCGGCACCGATGAAGGACCGCAATCGCGATCTCGATGGCGAGCAGCAGGGGTTCGAGTTCCCGATGTTGGTTGTCGGCGACGATGGCGCGGTCGATCTTTTCGGGCGCGGCTCCCACGACATGTACCGGCAACGACTCAACGTCGACGGGTTTTCCGCACGCCACCCGATCGACGATGGTCAGTGGGGATGCCGTGGACGTCGCGTGAGCGCAGTTCTCCTCGCTAGCGGGACGACGCTCGCCGCATGGCGGGGACGCAAGGGCATCGACATACGAGCCTTCGATGTGCCGACTGGCGGTGCGCCGGAGCTCGTTGTCGCGAAGGTCGAAGTCGGTGAGCTCGAGGCGGCTCAGGTACATGTGGCGGCATGGTCTGGGCCCCAGGTCTTGTTTGGGGACATCCAGCAGCACAGCGCCCACTCGGACGGCGTGGGCAGCGCCGACGAAGCCTATCTTCGGGCCCGCTACCGATACGGCGACGACTTCGCGGCGCTGACGGACCACGAGTCGTTCCTAGGAAAACGCATTGGTCCAGGCGAGTGGGCGTACCTCCAGGCCGTGACCGAGCATCACGACGATCCAGGCGAGTTCGCAACAATCGTCGGCTACGAATGGACGGGGAAGGCCTATCCGGGGCCGGGGCACAAGTGCATTTACCTTCCGGGATCCGGTTTTCCGATCATCTCTCGCGACGACGTTCCGAGCGGGCGCGACATCGTCCAGCAGATCAGTGCGCAAGGGGCGTTCACGGGGCCGCATCACATCGGTTGGACGGGCGCCGACGTGCCCGGTCACGACCCGGCGGGGCAACCCATTTGGGAGATCTGCTCCTGCCACGGCTGCTACGAGTATCCCGATCATCCGCTTGGACATCGAGGTGAGCTTCACGATCAATTTGCGAAACCTTTGCTCGACAGCGGGCTGCGGTTCGGCTTCATTGCGAACTCGGACAGCCATGGGCTCCTTTGGCACCATGGGGAATGCCGAAAACGCGATCCGTTTCGAACCGGGCTGACCGCGGTCATCTCCGCGAGCCGCACCCGAGAAGCGATCCTCGAAGCGATCCGCGCGCGCCGGTGCTATGCGACGAGCGGCGCCAAAATCCTCCTCGACGTGCACGTCGCCGGGTTCCCGATGGGAAGCGAGCTCGACATCGAAGGGCTGGTCGAGGTCCATGCGCGGGCGCTTGGCACGACCGACATTGAACACATCGAGCTCGTGACGCCAGACGGTGTGGTGGCTGCCGATGCGCCGAAGTCTCCCTCGGTGTCTTTCGTCGGTGAGGTCGATGCCCCTTACGTCTACTGCCGCGTCACGCAGGCAGATGGGGAGATGGCGTGGTCGAGCCCCATCTTCTTCAACCGCGCCTAGTGCCGCGGGGTTACTCTGACAGCAAGGCGTGGATGCGCTGCGCGGCTTCCGCACGCGGTATCTCGTCCTGCGTCTGCTTCTGCAGGTCCTTGAGCTGAACGACGCGCGCTTCGACCTCCGACTCGCCGAGGATCATTGCGACGCGCGCGTTGATCTTGTCGGCGCGACGAAGCTGGCTCTTGAGCGAGCCACCCCGAAGGTCGCTCTCCACCCGCAGCCCGGCGTCGCGGAGCTCGCGGCCGAGTAGGGTGGCCTCCCCACGAACTCCGGCCTGCGCTGCGACGATGAAGACGTCGACGTGGGAGTCGGGCTCGCCTTCGGGCATCGCCATCAATAGGCGTTCGAGACCCATCGCAAAGCCGATGGCCGGCGTGTCCGGCCCGCCGAGGCTCTTGACCATTTGGTCGTAGCGCCCGCCGCCGAGCAACGCGTTCTGGGCGCCGAGATCTTTGCCTTTGCCGAGCACCTCGAACAAGGTTCGCGTGTAGTAGTCGAGGCCTCGGACGAGCGAGCCATCCACGCGATACGGCGTGCCGAGGATGGTCAAGGTCTCCTGCAGCCCGTCGAAGTGTGCGCGGTCCTCGTCGGTCAGGTGCTTCAAGATCGAAGGGGCGTCCGCCGCTATTTCTGTGCAGCGTGGCACCTTGCAGTCGAGCACACGCAACGGGTTGGCATCCATTCGTCTCTGGCAATCCATGCAAAGCTCGGCGCGGTAGGGCGTGAGATACCCGAGCAACGCCTCGCGGTAGTTCTCTCGCGTTTCCGGACCGCCAATCGAGCTCACCAAGACCTCGACCTCGCTGATGCCGAGGCTCGAGATGAAACCGACTACCATGTCGATCACTTCAGCGTCGACGAAGGGGCCGGGGTCGCCGAAGACTTCGATGCCCGCTTGGTAGAATTGGCGGTAACGACCCTTGGCGGGCCGCTCGCGTCGATACATCGGGCCGATGTAATGCCATTTGGTGACCGGTTCTCTCGCTTGCACGCTGTGTTGCACGTACGCGCGAACGGCCGAGGCTGTGCCCTCCGGGCGCAGCGTGAGCGATTTGTCCCCCCGATCGGTGAACGTGTACATCTCTTTTTCGACGATGTCGGTCGTTTCGCCGATCGAGCGCACGAACAGAGCTGTCGGCTCGACGATCGGGAAGCGCGCTTCGCGGAACCCATACTTCTCAACGCACTGACGAAACGCTCTTTCGAGGCGGTGCCACTTCGAGATCTCGTCCGGCAGGATGTCCTTCATCCCCTTGACGGCGCGGAGGTTCATGGCGTCCGGTTACTCGATACGCCTATAGCAATCAAGGAGCGAACTTGATGAAGACGTAGTTGAAGCCGTCTTTGCCCTTTTTCTGAGCGATGGTCGGTGTGACGTCCTCACGCATCTCGAAGACCATCACCAGATCCTTGTGCGCCTTGCGCTCGACTGTTGCTCGCGTCACCGGCGTATCGAAGAACCGTGTTTCGAGGGGTAGGAAGTTGTTCTTGAGGTGCACTCGCGTGTCGTGCAGCACCAGCTCTCGGACTTGCGGGTCGCGACCTCGACGGGCCGCGACGTTTGGACGAAGAAGCAGGAGCTGCCGTCCTCGTGCATCATGAAGCCCGGCCAGGTGAGCATGACCGCACCTTTCGGGATCTCGTTCGCCTTAGGCGGAAGGTTTTCGGAGCTCTCCGAGCCAGGGGTCACCCCGCCGTACGAGGAGTCATCCGCCGCTGCCACTGCCCCCGAGCTCCCCAGCACGATGGCAAGCACTGCGATTGTCCACGTCTTCCCCACGGTCCCAGGGTACGCGACCAAGGGGCCGGAGCCCAAATTTCACTCCGAGGCCCGAATTCGAGGAGCCGTCAGTGGCTCTTGCCGCCCTTGAGCAGGTGGCTGACGCCTTCGCCGAGGCCCTCGAGGGTCAGTGGGTACATGTCGAACACCTGGCGCACGTACTCGATGGTGTTGCCGCTCCAGTACCGCTGCGGTTCCGGGTTGAGCCAGATGCTGCGGTGGTAGTGCTCACTGAGCATCATGAGCCACTGCAGACCTTCGACGCCCCGGTCGTCCCCGAGGTCGAGTGAGCCGCCCGCTGCGAGTAGCTCGTAGGGCGCCATCAAGGCGTCGCCGAGCATGATCAGCTTGTAGTGGGAACCCGTCTCGTGGATGAGGTCGCGCACCTTGATCGGTGTGTCGAAGCGTTCTGTCTCGTAGACGTGACCGTATACGCAATTGTGAAAGTAGTACGTGCGGAGCTCTTTGAAGTGGGTCGACTTCTTGGCGGCGGAGAAGAGCCGCGAGCACAAGTGCGCGAAGGGGTCCATCGAGCCGCCCACGTCCATCATCAAGATGATGCGCGTGTTGTGGCGTCGGGGAGGGCGGGTGATGACCTCGAGCTCGCCGGCGTTCTGCGCCGTGGCGTCGATGGTGCCTTCGATGTCGAGCTCTTCCTCACCGCCTTCGCGCGCGAAGGCGCGCAGCTTGCGAAGCGCGACCTGCATCTGGCGGACGTCGAGGGTGAGGTCTTGGCGGTAGGGGCGATAGAGGCGCGCGTCGGCCACCTTCACCGCGCTTCGTCCGCCGCCTGAGCCACCGATGCGGAAACCTTTGGGCGAACGGCCGCCGTGACCGAACGGCGAAGTGCCACCCGTGCCGATCCACTTGTTGCCACCGTCGTGTTGTTCGTCTTGTTCGGCAAGCCGCTCTTCGAACAGCTTGCGAAGCTCGTCGAGGTCGAGATTTTCGACAAACTCGCGTTGCTCGTCCGTGAGCTCGCCTATGTTCTCCTTGGCTTGTTGCAGCCAATCCCAGAGCTCGTCCTTGAGCTTTTTGGATTCGATCTCGATGCCCTTGAAGAACGACAGGAATGCTTCGTCGAACGAGTCGAGATGCGCTTCGCTGTGAATCATCACCGAGCGCGCGACGTTGTAAAAGCCGTCGAGTGAGCTTTCGTGGAGCCCCGCTTGGAGCGCTTGGGCGAGCGCAAGAACCTCCTGCGTTCCGACTGGGACGCCTCGGCCGCGAAGCTCGTACATGAAAGGGACTAGGATTCTAGCTTCTCCACTCCCTGCCGCCCGAGAGCTGGTCGGCGAAGGCGACGAGGTCTTGTTCCTTCTTGAGCAACGCGCCCAGGAAGGGAAGATTTTCTTCGAGCTTGACGCTGTCGATGCCCGCGCGCTGCAGCACCGCGATCCAGTCGACTAGCTCGCTCGTGCTCGGGCGCTTTCGGAGACGCCGCATGCTGCGAATTTCGTAGAAGGTCTTGAGTGCCTGGTCGACGAGGCTTTCGTGAACCTTGGGATGGTGGACGCGGACGATGTCGTTCATCAGCTCCGGCATCGGGAAATCGATGAAGTGGAATACGCAACGGCGGAGGAACGCGTCCGGCAGCTCTTTTTCGGCGTTGCTGGTAATGATCACGATGGGACGTTGAGCGGCGACGATGTCCTCTTGCGTCTCATCGACGTGGAACCGCATGCGATCGAGCTCGTTGAGGAGGTCGTTCGGAAACTCGACATCGGCTTTGTCGATTTCATCGATCAGCAGAACCACGCGCTCCTTGGCGCTGAAGGCCTCGCCCATCGGTCCGAGCTTGATGTACTGGCGGATGTCGTTGACGTCCTTGTCTCCAAATCGGGAGTCGTAGAGACGCTGGACCGTGTCGTACACGTAGAGCCCGTGTTGTGCGAGGGTCGTGCTCCGGATGTTCCAGCGAAGAAGCGGCATCCCGAGGGCTTCGGACACCGCGTCGGCCAGCAAGGTTTTCCCAGTGCCTGGCTCGCCCCGGACCAGGAGGGGCCGCTCGAGCACGATCGCGCAGTTGACCGCCGACTCGAGGGCCTCGCTCGTCAGGTAGGTAGGTGTGCCGGAAAAGCGTCGAAAATCATCAGCCATAGCGCACGAATCTATCATGGTCCTCCAAAGTGGCGACCGGGATCGGGCGCGGGCAGGGATCTGCTGCAGGGGTGCAGGGGGATCGGGCCGGGGCCGGTTCCGGGGCCGGGACCGGGACCGAGACCGGGACCGAAGTGCCCGACATTACAACGGGTTAACCTGTCGGGCCCGGCGAGCGGCACCCTCCTTGACAGTCCTTGGGGCACACTGAATAGTAGCCCGTTCTCGTGGCCTGGGAGGGTCGCTTGGCGGTCGTGTCTCGAGCTGAATTCAATGTCCACCTTCGTCCTACAGATCCAGGACCTCGACGAGTCCGGGAGGGAATGGAACTTTGCCATCGGTACGGATTGGCTAGCGTCCGCGCTTGCTGACACCGAGTTGAACGCAGGGACCGAGGACGGGCGGTTGACGGTGCATGCCCAGCTCGCCGGCATGGATGTCCTGGTGCAGGGGCACATCGAGGCGCAGATCGCCGCTACTTGCGCCCGCTGCTTGGTGGACGTTGTACTCGATGCCGATCTCGCGCTGACCGTGCTCTACAGCCCGGAGCACATGCGTCCGAAGGACAGTGACGAGGTCGACGTCCGGTTGGACGAAGTCAACCGCGACTACTACGGAGGCGCTGAGGTCGTGTTGGACCCGATGGTGCGCGAGCATCTGCTGCTCGAAGTGCCAATGAAACCACTTTGCTCCCAGAATTGCGAGGGCATCGCCATTCCGGAGCACCTTCGACCTCCCGCCGAGGTCTTTGGGGGTTCAGCGCCCGATACGCGCTTCGCCCCTCTACTCAAACTCAAAGAAGCACTTAGGAAGAACGAGGAGTGATCCCGTGGCAGTACCGAAACGCAGAACCAGCCCCATGAAGCGCGACCAGCGGCGCGCCCATCACGACAAAGTCACCGCTCCGAACGTGATCCCATGTCCGAACTGCGGCGATGTGATGCTTCCGCACCGGGCGTGCCCGGCGTGTGGCTTCTACAAGGGCCGTCAAGTCACCAAGGGCAGCACCGAAGAGCTCGAGTAGCTCGTGTTCGATCTGGCGGGGAAAATCGCCGTCGTGACCGGGGGGTCACGTGGCATCGGGCGTGCGACTAGCGTTGCGCTGGCCAAGGTCGGTGCGCATGTCCTGGTCAACTACCGCTCCGGCGAGGAGGCCGCGAAGGAAACGCTGCGCCTGATCGAAGAGGCTGGTGGGCGAGGCGAGCTCCTTGGCTTCGACGTTGCAGACCCAGATGCCGTGGATCGCGGCATCAAGGAGGCGATCGAGCGGCACGGGCGCATCGACATCCTCGTGAACAACGCGGGAATCTCCATCGATCAGCTATTGTTGAGAGTGTCAGCGAAGGACCTCGAGATGACTTGGGCTACCAACGTGAACGGAGCGATCTACTGCGCCAAG
>CAZHPJ010000014.1:0-16371 GCA_964534585.1 uncultured Sandaracinaceae bacterium
GGCAGATGCACGGCGCGCTGCCTGTGCTCGTTCTGACAGGCGAGCTCAATCGTGATGTAGTCAACAAGGTTCAAACGATGCGAGGCGAGTACGTCTGCAAGCCCGCATCGGTGGACAACCTCAATCCGTTCATCCAGCGTGCGCTTGCGCAGGAGCGGGTGGACGACGTCGCCATCGGGCAGCGTATCGAGCACTTGGCCCGGCAGCTGAAGCTCACCCGTCGAGAGACTGAGCTGTTGACGCTTTCGGTCGACGGGCTTTCTCGCAAGGAGCTCGCCGAAGCCCTCGGTGTCGCCGAGAACACGGTCAAAGCCCAGATTCGATCGCTTTTGAAGAAGAGCGGCGCGCGCAGCTTGGCGACCCTTGCGCAAAAAGTCATCAAGGGGGCGACCCGCGACACCGTGCCGCCCGGCGAACCCGCGAACGCCACCGACGGGTGAGGGACCTGGCGGCTAGGACGGCCGATACGGTGATGGCTTTGAACACATGCCGGGTACCCGTAGGCTTGGTCGTGGCTTTGCTGGCGGCCCTCATGGGATGCACCGACGACGTAGCGCCTACCCAGCCGCCTGAAGCGAGCGACTCCCGCAAGCCAGCGCAAGCGGCCGATCCCTACGAATACTCACCCTCCCGCTTCGGCGTCGTGCCTCTGCATGCCGGGTTTAGCCCCGACCCGCGGGTAGTCGGGGGCACAGCCATCGGCGAAGTCCCTGCTAAGTCGGTTCACCGCAAGTGCAAAGGATGGATCTCCGAGACCCCGGACTATCTACTCGACGCGGACACGGCTTTCTTGCAGCTCCACGTGATGGGTCGCTCGCGTTCCGACGCGCTCCTCGTCGTACGAAAACCCGACGGCACGGTCCTGTGCAACGACAACCGCAAGGGTACGAAAGACCCGATGGTCCGTTCCGGATTTCCGATCGGCACGACCCAGATATGGGTGGGCGTTCAAGAGGAGGGCGCGACGGCCGACTACCGCCTCGGCTTTTCCGAGGTGACGTGGAAGTCGTCTTCGATTCCTCTGCCCGACCTCAGTCGATGAGCCCAACGGCTCCGGCGGCCTCGCGTGCAACCGGAAGCACCGCATCGTACGCCGCCGCGTTGCACGCGAGGATGCCGCTGCGATTGCGCATGTCCGTGCCACCGTAGCGGTACGAACGGCCCGCCAAATCTGTGAAGCGTCCACCGGCTGCTCTGAGCACCGCTTCCGGCCCGCACGCGTCCCAGGCGCTCGATCTGTCCGAGATGTGCACGTAGAGGTCGGCTTTGCGCTCGGCGATGAGGCCGGCCTTGAGTCCGACCGAGCCGCTCGTCGTTTTTCGAGTGATTCCAAGTTGGGTGACGACCTGGTCGACGGCCTGGTTGTGGTGCGACCGTGACACCACGAGCTTCAACGAGCTCGGGTCAGCCACGTTGCTCACCTCTAGCGCTCTCCGCTCACCGCGCTCTTCGAGGTAGGCTCCGCTGCCCACGACTCCGGAGTAGAGCTTATCGGTTTCGGGCTGGTACACGATACCGGCCGTGGCCACTCCATCGATGGCCAAGCCGAGCATGACGGAGAACTCACCGTTTCTCGCAACGAACTCCTTGGTGCCGTCGAGCGGATCGACGTACCAGCAACGCCCACCTTCGAGCGCGTCGCTGTGGTCTTCGGTCTCCTCCGCAACGATGCCGTCCTCGGGAAAGGCCCTTTTGAGCTCGCCGACGATGTACGCGTTGGCCTTGGTGTCGGCCTCGGTCACCGGATCGGCTGCGGCCTTGTAAGCGACATCGAAGTCCGTCCCGTAGATGTCCATCAAGATTGCGCCGGCCTGTCGCGCGATGCGGGAGGCCTCCGCGATTTCCCAGTCCAGCATGCCGGGCCTGTACCACGGGCCCATACCGGCGCCACCGGTCACCCTGCGATGCGCTCCAACAATCGCGAAAGGAGCACGGCTAGCTCGTCCACGTCCTGCAGCAGGACGGCCGACCTCGACGGCGCTTTCCATTGCTCGTCCGAGCGAACGAAGGCGCCGACGCCATGTTTGGCCGCAAAGTCGATCGCAGGGAGGTCGGTCACGTCGTCTCCCGCGAAGAACACGGACCTCGCTCCAGAACGTTCGAAGATCTCGTGAAGCGCGCAGCCCTTGTCGTGAACCGCTGCCTCCGCTTCGCGCATGGCTTTTCCGCGCCGCACGTGAAGCCCCAGGCTCTCCGCGAGCGCATCGGCTTCCTCGAGCAGCTCGTTGGCGCGGTCCGAGTCGTTTGCTGCGATCCCCCGCACGTGCACGGCGATCGCTTGAGGCTTGTACTCGATGAACGCGTCCTGTGCGTGCGTGTCGACCCACTGCCGAAACCGACCGAGTGCCTCGCGCTGCTCGGTGGTGAGCGCGCGTCTGGATGGCGTTTGTCCCGGGGCTAAGACCAACCCGCCGTGCTCCACCGCGCGCCACACGCCTTCGAGCTGCTCCATCCGCCGCAGCGAGCTCAGGTCACGGCCCGTGATGAGCGCGATCTCCAACATGGGTGTTTTGGCCAGCGCCGCCAGTGTGGACAGGGTTTGCTCCGGAATCGCCGCGCGGTCCGGGTCCCGCACGATCGGGGCTAGTGTCCCGTCGACGTCCAGTGCTACGAGCAGGGGGCGCTCGAGCGTCAGAAGTCGGTCGACGAGCGAGTCGACGCGGCTCACTTGCCCTCCAAGGCGTCGAGGTAGCCGTCGGCCCAGCGGTGCACGTCGAGCCGCATCACTTCGGCGCGGAGCGAGCGCATTCGTTTGCGTTTCTCGGATGGCTTCATGGTGAGCGCGTGGTGAATGGCGCTGGTGGTCGACTCCACGTCATAGGGATTGACCAGGACCGCGCCCTCGAGGTGTTTTGCCGCGCCGGCGAACTCGCTCAGGATCAAGACGCCGTCTTCGTCGGTTCGGGCCGCCGCGTACTCGTGCGCCACCAGGTTCATCCCGTCGCGCAAAGGGGTCACCAGCGCAACGTCGGCTGCGCGGTAGTGCGCGAAGAGCGCCCGCTGGCTGAGGTTTCGATAGATGTAGTGAATCGGAACGCAGCCCGTCTCCGCGTAGCGGCCGTTGATATCGCCCACCATGCGGTCGATCTCCTGCTTGAGATCTGCGTAGGCCTTCACGTCGGTGCGGCTCGGCACCATCACCTGGATCAGCGCGTACCGGGTGCGGGCGGTCTTGTCTCGGCGAAGCAAGCGTTCGAAGGCCGCAAGCCTTTCGGGAATCCCTTTCGTGTAGTCGAGGCGATCGACGCCGAGGATCAGCCGGCGGTCTGCCATCGCGTGACGAATCCGCTCTACCTCACGCCCGACGTCTGGGTCGATCGCGAGCGCTTGCAGCTCATCGACTGGAATTCCGATCGGCGCGGCGATTGTCTTCACCTCGCGGCCGCGATGTTGGACCACTCGGCGTGACACGCGATGGGCGGTGAACCGCTCGACGCATTGGCGGAAGTGCTCGGCGTACTCTGGAAGATGAAAACCGAGGATGTCTGCGCCGAGCAGCCCTTCGAGGATCTCTTCACGCCACGGCAGGATGCCGAACGTGTCCGGCGGAGGCCATGGGATGTGGCAGAACCAGCCGATACGAGCCTTGGGGCGCTTGGTCCGCACCAAGGCCGGGACGAGCATGAGGTGGTAGTCTTGGATCCAAATCAGGTCGTTCGGTCCGCTCGTAGACAGTGTGGTGTCGGCGAATGCCTGGTTGGCGTCTACGTAGCTGGCCCATGGCGCCTCGCCGACTTGGATCGTCGGCTCGAAACCGTGGAGCAGCGGCCAGAGCACTGCATTGGAGACGCCTTCGTAGAAACCTCGTTGCTCGGCCCGCTTGAGCGAGACGTGCGCGAGGTCATATGCGAGGTGGGGCGCCGGAACCGTGACCGAGTCGAAGTCTTTGGCTGGCTTCGCGCTCACCCAGACCCCCCCGCGCTTTTGCAAGACAGGGTCGAGCGCGGTCACCAAACCACCCGCAGCGCGGACCCAGCGTTCGTGTCCCCGTGTGGCTTCATGCCGATACGGGCCGCGGTTCGACACGACCACGAGCTTTCGGCTCTTTCTCGCCATCGCGTCGCATTGTAGTCTGCAAGAGGTGACGGACCCAGCGCAGTTTCTTCGAGGCCGCAGCCGAGAGACCGAGATTCGCCGCGACGCGCGAGGACGCTGGTTCAACGGCAAAGACCCGATCGACCACCCGAACCTGGCCCGTTCTTTCGATGGTTGGGTCGACCGTGCCGAGGATGGACGCTTTTGTGTGCGCAATTCGATCAACTGGGCGTACGTCGAGATCGAGGGGCCCGCGTACTTCGTGAAGGACGTCGAACCGGCCGCTGAAGGGGTCGGCCTAGTTCTTTCCGGTGACGTTCGAGAGCGGCTCGATCCGGCCTCGCTCCGCCAAGGGCCTGAGGGAGCACTCTGGTGTGCGGTCCGCGAGGGCCGGTGTCCGGCCCGTTTCGACAACCACGCGCTGAGCAAGATGAGCGAGTGGGTCGGCGAGGACGAGGACGGGGTGTACGTGCTGATCGGCCAAGAAAAGGTGCGCCCGCCCGAGGAGGGCGATCCGCTTTCACTCGGCCTTGGAAAGCGCTAAGGCTCCGGCGTGTCTCGACGTGAGGTCATCGCCACCATCATCGTGGCCGCGATTGGGTTTCCCCTGATCTTCGTCTTTACCGGCGCCGTGACGGATGCGCGTGCCCGCGCGCGCGAGGCCCCGTTCCGGGCGCTTCTCGGCAACGCGCGGTTCGAGCAGCTCATGGACGGCCAAGGTGGCGTTCCTCACTACTTGGGCGCATCGCTCCGAGCTCCCGATTTCACCCTTCCGAAGCAGGGAGGCGGTGAGTGGAAGATGTCCGAGCAGCGCGGCAAGGTCATCGTCATGAACTTTTGGACGGTCACCTGTCGGCCCTGCATCCAGGAGATGCCGACCATCGAGCTTCTGGCTGAGATCACCGAGGATTGGGGCGACGTCGAGATCGTTGCAGTGTCCACCGACCGCAGCTGGGAAGAAGCCGAGACCATCATTCCGCGCAGCTCGCGCATCACGAGCCTGCTCGATTCGGAGCGCAAGGTCGTGACCGATCAGTTTGGCACCAAGCTCTTTCCCGAGACTTGGATCATCGACGCCAACGGGGTCGTACGTTTTCGGTTCGACGGGGCTCTCGATTGGTCGGACCCCATCGCGCTGGATCTTATTCGCGCTTATCGCTGAGCGTTCAAGTCTCCGCGAGGAGATGGCGCGACACCCACAGGCCGAAGCCGACAAACAACAGGTCGAAGGCCGTCAAGATGCGCATCCAACCGAGGATCTCGGTCATGGTGGCGCCAGCGAAGAGCTCGCGCGTTGCGACGGCGGCGGCGAGAAGTGCGGGAGCCACCAACGGGAACACCAACACGCTCAGCATCAGATCGCGGGCCCGGGTGCGGATGCTCACGGCGGAGAACAGCGTGGCGGTCGAGACGAACCCAACCGAGCCTAGGAATACCAGCGCGAGGAGCGGCAATAGGATGCCGCTCGGCTCGATCTGGAAGAAGATCAGGCACAACGGGACGAGCAAGAGCTCGACCGCGAATAGCAAAATCAAAGCGCTGATCGTCTTACCGACGTATATCGACGCTCTCGGAATCGGCGCGAGCAACAGGCCAAATACCGCATCGTTCTCGCGCTCGAGCGCCCAGCTTCGGCCGATCAGAAGAATTCCGCAGAACAGGATCGAGATCCAAAGCACCCCCGGTGCGACATCCACCGAGCTCACCGGGTCGGTATAGAACGCAAGCGAGCCGAGGGTCACGACCAACACGGCAAAGAGCCCGGTCGAGGTCAGGATCTCTTTCGTGCGCAGCTCGAGCTGCAGGTCTTTGAGGGCGATCAACCATGCGGCGCGAAGTGTGTTCATGCCTCTGGCTCCACGATTCGGCCGCGGTCCATGTGAAGAACGCGGTCGGCCACCGCGCTCGCGAACTTGGCTTCGTGGGTCACGACGATCACGATCGCGCCGCCTTGCTTTTCCTGCTCGATGAGCTCGACGACCGATGCGGTGGATTTCACGTCGAGTCCGGTCGCGGGCTCGTCCATCAAAAGCAGCCGGGGCTCGTGGAGCAGGGCGCGCGCAATCGACACGCGCTGGGCTTGGCCGCGAGAATAGGTCCGGACGGGTCGGTTCCAATACTCGCCGAGGGCGAGCGCCTCCCCGAGGTCGGTGGCGCGCTTCTCGGCGTAGGGGATGCTTTGCAACTTGGCGGCGAGCAGGAGGTTCTCGTGACCGCTGAGCCCCGGGTACAGCTGGAGCTGATGCGCGACGAAACCGATACGCGCTCGGAGGTCGTCGGCGTGTGCGACGCTGTACCTTCCGTAGCGGATCTCCCCTCGTGTCGGGTATGCGAGCATCGCGAGAAGCCAGAGTAAAGTCGACTTGCCGGACCCGTTGGAGCCCCGGATCGCGGTTGCCGTCCCGGCGTTGAAGCTCAGGTCGACGCCTGCCAGAGCAAGCGTCGGTCCGTACGACTTTGCCAGGCCAGTAACCGAAACTTGTTCAAAATCGAGCTTCACCGGTCCGCACTCTAGAACAAGTCTCGGACAATGCCGTCAAGTTTCAGCCAGCGGTCTGGCGGAACGCGCAGCCAGTCTCCGATCTGCACGAGGCTACCCCTCTCGATGGCGCGTTCGATCTCGCGCTCCCGCCCGGCCTTCGGGTCACGGCCGGCTCTCATTTCGGTCGCCAGGAGGTTCATTCCGTCGATGGTTCGCAGTCCGAGCATCAATGCCTCGCGGATGATCTCCTCGGGCCCCAGCTCTTCGACCTCCGCTGCCGGGGTTTGTCGTTCGAGGTAGCGCTGAGGGTTGGGGTCGTTCCGCCATCGTTCCGCGCGCCCCGGCCCGTGATCGAGGCAGCCGACTGCCGCGGCGCCGAGCCCCAGGTATGCGCCGCCTCGCCAATAGTGAAGATTGTGGCGGGACTCCTCTCCCTCGGCCGCGTAGTTCGACACCTCGTAGTGCGCCCATCCGAGATCGGCGAAGCACTGCTCGGCGAGCTCGAACAATTCGGCGTACTGTTCTCCCGGGGCGACGCGAAGCTTGCCCGCGCGCTGTAGCGAGCCGAACATCGTCTTCTCCTCGATTGTGAGGGCGTACGCGGACACGTGTCGGACGCCCGTTTCGGCGATGCGCGCGATGTCCTCGCCAAGCTCATCGAGCGTTTGGCCGGGCATCCCGAACATCAGGTCGGCGCTCACGCGTGGCATCTCGCTCGTCGCTTCGTTGAGAGAGGCCATCGCCTGTGCGGAGTCGTGCAAGCGACCGAGAAAGCGCAGGTGTGGATCGCGCAACGACTGAACACCGATCGACAGGCGGTCGACACCGGCTTCCCGAAGGAGGGCCGCGTTTGCTTGGGTCAACGAGCTTGGGTTGCACTCGACCGTGACCTCGAGCTCATCGTACACCTCGTCGAACGCGCCAGTGATACCGTCGAGTGTTCGCTTCAGCGCATCGGGGCCCCACAGCGACGGCGTCCCGCCACCGAAGAAAATCGACTTCAGCTCGCGCCCCCGCAGATCCGCCGCGCGCGCATCCAGCTCCCGCAGTACCGCGTCGGCGTACGCATCGTGCGGCAACGCGTTCGTGCGGATCGGCTCGGTTGCAAAGTCGCAGTAGGGACACTTGCGTGCGCACCACGGGAAGTGGACGTAGACCGAGGTCTGTGTGGGTTCGCTTGACATGCAGGGCGCTGGGCCGGAGGTATACTCCGCTTCTTGGAGCTGGTCGCAGATGACGTTGCCGGTATTTCCCTCGCTACGAATTACGGCCGACACTTTGGTTCCTCAGGGCGCCTTTGCCGAGGCTCAAGCGGCTTTCCTAAAGCCTGACGCGGACCTCGTGACGCAGCTCACCGCGTTGCTTCGCGGCAAAAACGCTGGCGTCGTTGCTCACTTCTACATGGATCCGGAGCTTCAGGGCGTGCTCTCCGCCTGCGAGTGGCCGCACATTCACGTATCGGATTCGCTGGCGATGGCCGACCGCGCGATCGCGATGGCTGAGCAGGGTGTCGGCGCGGTTGCAGTTCTCGGCGTCGACTTCATGAGCGAGAACGTGCGCGCCATGCTCGACGCATCGGGATACGCGCACATCCCGGTCTACCGCGTTGCAGCGGAACCGATTGGCTGCTCCTTGGCCGAATCGGCCGAGGCCCCTGCGTACGGCGCGTATCTCATGGGGGCGTCGGAAATCCCACGCTCACTGCACGTCGTCTACATCAACACCAGCTTGGTCACCAAAGCCAAGGCCCACGCGATCGTGCCGACGATCACCTGCACGTCCTCGAACGTCGTCCGGACGATCTTGCAGGCGGCCGCGCAGGTTCCCGACATCCACATCTGGTTCGGTCCGGACACGTACATGGGGGACAACCTCGCCCACATGTTTCGGAGCCTCGCCGCGATGCCGGACGAGCAGATTCGCCACCTGCATCCGGCGCACGGCCAAGCGACGATTCGCTCGCTGCTGCCACGGTTTCACTACTTCGAGCAGGGCACCTGCATCGTTCACCACATGTTTGGCCTCGAGGTCGTCGAGCTGGTTCGCAAGCACTATGCCGATGTCTTCGTCACCGCGCACCTGGAGGTGCCTGGCGAGATGTTCGAGCTTGGCCTGCAGGCGCAGCGCAAGGGCAACGGCGTCGTCGGGTCTACCTCGAACATCCTCGCGTTCGTCTTGGGAAAGGTAGACGAAGCGATCGCGCGTGGTGAGCCTGCCAACCTGCGATTCATCCTCGGCACCGAGGCGGGCATGATCACACCGATCGTTCGCAAGGTGCAGGCGAAGCTCCAGGATGACGCCTCCGAGGGTGGGCCAGCGCTCTCAGCAGAAATCATCTTCCCGGTGGCGAGCGAAGCTATCGCCAGAGATGAGGACATGGGGCTCGGGGTCGTGCCGGGCGTTGCCGGTGGTGAGGGCTGCTCCACGGCGGGTGGGTGCGCGACATGCCCGTACATGAAAATGAACTCGCTTCATGCACTACTGGGGCTGCTCAAGCGCGTTGGCGTTGAGCCTCGTTCGGACTTGCTTCCCTTTGAACCACACAAGTACGTCCAGGAGATTCGCGGAAGGAAGGTGGCCGATCTCGGTGGCGAGCCGATCCTGCACATGCGCGCGTTCCAGCGCACCGGTGAGCTTCCCGAAGCGCTCGTGAGCGCCGTGGTCACCGAGAGTGGTGCTTGACCGGGGGGCCAACGTACTTATGTTGCACGCGCCGACCATCTCGCGGACGCCATGCCGAAGCCTGATTACTACGAAATTCTCGAAGTTTCCCGCGATGTTACCGTGGTCGAGCTCAAGAAGGCTTACCGTAAGAAGGCCCTGGAATATCACCCGGACCGCAATCCCGACGACCCCGCAGCCGAAGAGAAATTCAAAATCTGCGCCGAAGCCTACTCCGTGCTCAGTGATCCGCGGAAGCGGGAGATGTACGACCGGTTCGGACATGCAGGCTTGGGGGGCGGCAGCGCGCCAGGGTTTGGCGACATTGGTGACGTGTTTAGTCAGTTCCAGGACATCTTCGGAGATCTCTTCGGTGGGTTTGGCCGTCAGCGACGCAATCCCAATCGGCCTGCGCGTGGCGCCGACATCCGCACCGACGTGAGCTTGTCGCTTCGGGAGGCAGCGTTCGGCGCAAGCCGTGAGATAGACCTTTCACATCCATCGCCATGCGAAGCCTGTAGCGGGACCGGAGCAAAAGACGGTGAGCTCGAGGGATGCGCGACCTGCGGAGGGCGCGGCCAAGTCGCGCGCGCGCAAGGTGCGTTCGTGATGACCACCACATGTCCGGCCTGTCACGGACGAGGCGCGCGGGCCAAGGAACCATGTCAGGAGTGTGAAGGCCACGGCCAAGTCGACGTTGACCGCATCGTGAAGCTCACCATACCCGGTGGCGTCGACACCGGTCAGAGCCTTCGTTTGAGTGGCCGGGGTCAAGAGGGTACGCGTGGCGGACCGGCCGGCGACCTCTACGTCACCGTTCACGTCGAGCCGGACGAAGACTTTCAGCGGGAGGGTTTCGACCTCGTTTACCATCTTCCGGTTACGTATCCGCAGGCGGCCCTTGGCGCCAAGGTTGAGGTGCCGGCGCTCGAAGAAGACGAAGACGCCACACAAACGGTCAAAATCCCCCCTGGGATTCAACCCGGCCAGACCCTGGTCGTTCGCGGTGCGGGCGTTCCACGTCTCAACGGACGCGGCCGTGGCGATCTGATCTGCGTCGTCGAGATCGAGGTGCCCAAGCGTCTTTCCCGCGAGCAAAAGCGCCTTTTGAAGGAACTAGACCGCACTTTCGACGAGTCTTGAGCAGCGCTGGAGATCAGGCCGCTTCTGGGTGTAGGCTACTCGTCTGATGCAGCCACTGTCTGGACTCGATTCTTCCTTCCTCTATCTCGAGGATGCCCATCAGCCGATGCACGTCGGGAGCGTCTTGGTGTTTGAGGGGTCGATGAACTTCGAGAGCTTTCGCGAGACCATGGCTTCGCGCGTTCATCTCGTGACGCGGTTGAAGCAACGGCTCGCCATGGTGCCGTTCGGGCTCGGAAAGCCCTATTGGGTGGAAGACCCCGCCTTCAATCTCGACATGCACCTGCAGCACGTCGCTCTTCCGAGTCCCGGTAGCTGGAAGGAGCTTCGGGGGCTCGCTGCCCGGATCTTCAGCGTGCCTCTGGACCGCACGCGGCCTCTTTGGGAGATGACGCTGGTCGAAGGGCTCGACCAGATTCCCCAAGTGCCGCCCGGCTCGGTGGCGCTGATCATCAAGGTGCATCACGCCGCGATCGATGGCGTTTCCGGGACCGATATGCTGGGCGCGCTGCTCGATATGACCAAGAAGCCGAGGACCTTTCGTGCGCCGCCGCCCCGCGCGATTGCGCCGGTGCCGAACGAGCTCGAGGTGCTTTCGTACACCGCTCGCAAGATCATGGGGAAGCCGAGCGAGATCAAGAGGGTAGCCGGTGAAATCACCGATGCGCTCCGCGCCGCCGCTAAGGTTCGCAAGAAGGGCGTTGACGCGCCCCCGGTTCCGATGAGCGCGCCGCACACGCCGATCAACCACACGGTCACGGGTCAGCGGATCTGGAACACTGCGCTGCTCGAGCTAGATCGCGTCAAGGCGATTCGCAAGATCAACGGGTGCACGTTGAACGACGTCGTCCTCGCGATCTGCGCGGGCGCGCTTCGCCGTTATCTCGATGAAAAGGGCGAGCTGCCCGCAAAGCCTCTGCTCGCCATGATCCCCGTCTCGACCCGCGGACAGGAAGAGCATGGCAAGATGGGCAACAAAGTGTCGGGAATGCTGCTGGATATTGCAACCGACGTAGCCGATCCGGTCGAACGACTCAACGTCATCAAAGCGCACGCCCAAGGGGGCAAGGCCTTTGAAAGAGCGGGCGCGACCCGAGCCTTCGTCGACCTGTGGGAGTTCATTCCGTTCGGTTTGGCGAATCGTGTGCTCCGCCTCTACTCGAGGTTCCGCGTCTCCGAGATGCACAACCCCGTGTTCAACGTCGTGATTACCAACGTACCCGGGCCGCAGATCGACATGTACATGGCGGGGCACAAAATGCTGGCGCTCATGGGCATGGCTCCACTGGTCGATGGGATGGGCTTGCTCATCACGGTGCTCAGCTACAACGGTGTGTTGTCGATCAGCCCTACCTCTTCACCAGCGGTCATGCCCGACTTGGACGTGTTTACCCGGTACCTGCGCGAGTCGGCCAATGAGCTCGAGGCCGCCGTGCTTCCTCACCGGGACGCGGCCGCCGAGGCCGGTCACGCCCATGCTGAAGCCGCCTCCGAGATGGCCGCTGCCTTCGTAAGCCAGATGAGGTCGACTTTGGAGCACGCGCCCACCGACCATTCGCTAGGCGAGGGCAAATTTCACCTTCGGATCACCGGTGCCGAGGACAAGAGCTGGATGATCGACCTGCAAGACCGAAGCGTCACCGAGGGCAACGGCAGCTCGGTTGACGCCACCCTGACGATCCTCGACGCGCATCTTGCCGAGATTCTTCGCGGCAACCTCGACCCGAAAATCGCATTCGTGCAAGGAAAGCTTCGCGTCGACGGCGACATCAACAAGGCGATCGAGTTCGGCTCACTCTTGCCCAAAGTGGTTGCGTAGCCCCGTGGCGATGAAGTCGCTCTACAGGGCGCAACCCGCTACCGCGCAGCGATCGTCCACGTAGTCCGCGCTACTGAAGAGCGCTGAACCGCTGAGGTCCGCTCGTGCCGGGAAGCTTGGCGCGAAGCTCTGGGAGCTGCTCGTCGGCGAGCCACTGATACACTCCGTAGGTCTGCAATACGCGGCGTGTGTAACGGCGAGTCTCGTCGTAGGGAATCTCTTCGATGAACACGTCGAGGGTGCGCGCGGCGTCTTCTTGGAGCCATCGACGGACCGCACCTTCGCCAGCGTTGTATGCTGACGGCACGAGCGCAGGGTTCTCGTTCAATCGGTTCCAGAGCCACGCCATGTAGCGTGCGCCGATCTTGAGATTGACCTCGGGCTTCTTGAGCGTGCGCGGGGTGGCCCTTTCCCCAACCTCGCTTGCGAAGCGTTTGGCGGTGGGCATGATCAGCTGAACCAGCCCGTATGCTTTGGCCCAGGACACGACCTCCGGGTCGAAGGAGCTTTCTTCACGTGCGATCGCGCGGACGAACGATGCCGGGATTCCTTCCTCGCTGGCGACGTCTTCGATCAACGGTGAGAACGCCTGCGGGTAGGTCGCGTCCCAAATCAGCCTGCCTTCGCCCTTGGGGAGCAGTCCCTCGAAGTCTTCGAAGTGCGCGCGAATGACGCGGCTGAGCTTCGTCTGGGCGCCCGCGTGTTGCAGGAGCACCGCGCCCACGACCGCCATCTCGGGATCGACATCGCTGCCGAGCATGTGCAGGGCGGACATCTCGGACGAGGCGTATGTCACCTCATTGACGATCAATAGCTCGACCATGCGGTCGAACGCCGGTTCGTCGAACTCGTCGCGCCAGGCAAACACCATTCGCGTCGGCTCATCGCCTTCTCGCATCTCCTCGAGAATGGCCTTCGCACGTTGCGGCACGATTTCGCCGAGACGCCAGAGTGCCTGCTGCGCGTAGTAGCGCAGCGGCCAACGCTGCACGATTTCCTCGTAGGCTTGGACCGCATCGATGCGCCGGCCCATCGTGAAGAGTGCGCGCGCCCGCCAGTAGTGCGCCCGGCCCGTGATGCCTTCCTGGCGCTCGTCGCCACCACGTTTCACCAGCGCGTCGAAATGTTCGTACGCCTCGTCGTAGCGATGCTCACGAAGCTCAACCCAGCCCAACTTGAACAGCGCCCGCGACCACATGTCGCCCTCGGGATAGCGTTCCGGAATCGAAGCCAGCCGCGCGAGGGCGGCCTTTTGCTTGCCGTTTTCGAGCTCGGCGAGCGCGGCCCGGTAGCTCGCATCGTCGGCGAGGCTGTGCCCGGGAGCTTCCGCTTCGAGCCTTTCGTACTGCCGGACAGACTCGTCCCATTGACCGATGCGGCCGTAGGCGCGCGCGGCGTAGTAGCGGGCCCATGCACGCGTATCGAAGTCGATTTGGGCGCATTTGTTGGCGACGTCGCGCATGATCGGGGCGCCGCGCGTGCGTTCGCGGCCTTGTAGGAGGGCGCGGCCTTGCTGGTAGCGTGCCTTGCACCAGATGACGCTGCCCGTCTTGAGGTGTTTGATCAGCTTTCCGAAGAGCCGTTCGGATTCGCGATAGCGCTTTGCGGCGTAGAGCGACTCGGCTTTGTCGAGGCTTTGTTGCATGCGCGGACGAACACTCTGCATGCTCACCAGCCCGGGGGGCTTGACGTCCAAGCGGAGCTCGAGGTGAGCGCCGGATTCGTTCGAGTTGCCGGTGCGCATCTCGATCGATCGCGCGTGGTCACCACCGGCCCAGTCATCGGTCAACGACGCGGCGATCTGTGCGGCCGTCACGGGGTCCTTGCGCTCGAGAAGCGATGCGCGCTTCAGCTTAGCCCAGCGCGCGAGCGGATGGTTGAACGTGCCGAGCGTATCGAGGTGAGCCAGTGCGATGTTGTTGTAGCCCTCGTCACGCGCAGCCCTGGCCGCCAGCCAGTGAAGGCGGCCTTTCTCTCGAGCCGGGGCACTCGGCAGGGCTGCTTCTGCGAGCTCGCGCGCCTTGTCGGGGTTACTCTTGTCGAGTTGCTTGCGGACCTGCATCACCGTCGACTTCTCGGGTAACTCGACGATAACGGGGTCGAGGACCTTCGGCGGTGGCGCGGGAGCCTCGGCGACGGCCGGCTGGGGCTCGCTCGCCGGGGGCCACACTTCGCGCCGTACGTTCTTCTGCTGCTGGCACGCCACCAGCAGCCCGATGCACGTGGCGAAGGGCCAGATTCGCTTCATCTAGCCAACCCTAGTGAGTCCGACCCAAGCGGGCAAGTTCGGCCCGCAAACTCGACGCTGCGCGGCAGATCGCCGTGGGGTGACGCGCGTGATAGAGGAGCATGAAATGAGCTACGGCCTGCAAATCGGCATCCGCTACCTACGCTCCAAGAAACGCGCCACCGTTTCGATGATCACCCTGATCTCGATCATCGGCGTTGCCCTTGGCGTTGCGGCCCTGCTGGCGGTCCTGTCGATCACCACCGGCTTCGAAAAAGCTTTCCGCGACAAAGTGCTGGGGGTCAACGCGCACGTGCTGGTTCTGAAATACGGCCGCGAGTTCCGGGACTACCGGGACGTTCTGGCCACCGTTGGCGAAATGCCAGAAGTCGCCGGTCTCGCGCCCTTCTCGATCAACGAGATGATGATCACCAAGGGCGAGCGCCGCAGTGTCGTCTTGGTCAAAGGGGTCACCCCCCACGGCGTTCGCACCGTCTTAGACCTCCCCCAACAAATGATCGCTGGCAGCCTAGACGGACTCCGCCGCCCCGGCTCGACACCGATCCCCACCGCCACTCCGCACCCCGACAACGACTGGCAATGGCTCCGCGACATACGAGACGAAAAAGGGGACAGTCCCCTTTCGAAAAAGGTTGACGCTGCCGAGCCGACGAAGACGGACGGCGAGCAAGAAGGGGAGAGTCCTCCTTTGGCCGGCGAGTCGGCACTGCGGAAGACCTTTTGGGAAGAGGAAACGGCACGCCGGGAAGCGCAGCGAGAAGCTGAACGCCGAGCACGTAGGCCCAACATCGGGAAGGTGGCCAAGCCAGGCGACATCGAAGCGATGCTTGGTGGACTCGACGGAGATGACTTCGCACTACCCGATGACCCAGAGTGGGAAGCCGGCCTTTCACACGGGGAGGCGCAGGAGCCGGTGGACACTTTGCCTGGGATCGTCGTGGGCAAAACCCTCGCGGAGGACCTCGGCCTCGAAGTCGGCGACCGAGTGAGGCTGATCTCGCCACTCGCCGCGCTCGGCTTGGCACTGTCGCAGCCTGGCGGCGCCTCGACCCGATCGCGCGAGTTTCGGGTCATCGGCGTGTTCCAGGCTGGCTTTCAAGAATACGATTCAGGCCTGGTCTATACCGACCTCTTCGAAGCCCAGCGTCTCTTCGACGAAGGCGACAACGTGACCGGCGTGGAGCTCCGGGTCCACGACTTGGACACCTCCGCGCAGCTCGCCCGTCGAATCGAGCAAAACCTCGGCGGCGCCTTTCACTCCCTCGATTGGTCGGAGCTCAACCGCAACCTGTTCACGGCGCTCGAGGTCCAGAAAATCGCGCTCACGTTGGTGATCGCCACCATCATCTTCGTCGAGGCCTTCAACGTCATCGCGACCCTGATCATGATCGTCATCGAGAAGTAATACTTTCAAGTACTTGAAGCAGGTTTGGCACGCTTTAGCCCACCCCTGGTTTAAACTGGGTTTAACCTGGTTGCACAAAACTCCTCAAGTGGGTTAAACCCTGATTAAACTATTGCTAAGCATATTTTGTTTGAAAACATGCAATCTTTTGGTTAATTTAACAAATCTATTTACACAACCAATATACAATACAATAGATTTATAACATTAACATAATAACCATTGTAACTGTATAAATACCAGTCGAGGTCATCTTAACCATGGAGTTCTCTATGGCAGCCTTCTCCAATCCAAGTCTGTTCCGTAGCTTAATCTGGATTGCCCCACATTTACTAAAAATCAGCTCAATAAAAGATGAGACAGACCAGAGTTTACCTTATGACACGTCAGCTTGGACATTTAGGGCCCCCAAGGATCCTCTGTAAGCATTTAAGTGGTGATCCGCTCCTCAGCTCATCATATCAAGTTATTTGAGACAATGGAACACAATTTGATAAATTGAGACCTATTTTACTTATATGCAGTGTTTGGGCGCAAACAGGAACCCTATACCGATCCTTTCCACGCACCTGGCCACC
>CAZHPJ010000015.1:0-15423 GCA_964534585.1 uncultured Sandaracinaceae bacterium
GCGGGTGGCCAAGACGGTGGAGCCGGCATGGGCGGTCAAGGCGGTGGAGCCGGCATGGGCGGTCAAGGCGGTGCGGGCGGCCAAGGTGGCATCGGCGGTGGAGCTGGCCAGGGCGGCACCGGTGGCGTTGGCGGGGGCGTCTAGGCTCCATGAGGTTGGCGGCGCTCGCACTGCTGCTCGTTGGCCTCGCGGAGCCGGCGAGCGCGCAGGTGGTTCCAGAGCCCGCGCCACTGCTCTCCGACGCCGAGCTGAGGGAGCTTCTCGCGAATCCGAGCACGACGTCGGCTGAGGCGTATGAGGTCGGCGTGCGGTTCTTCGAGGCGAAGCGCTACGAGGCCGCGGAGAGCGCCTGGCTTCGCGCATATTCGTTGGGCCCAAACCCGACCTTCCTCCTCGGGGTGGCCGATACGCGGCAGCGCCGCGGAGACGAACCAGGCGCAGTCGCGATGCTCGAGCAGTACCTGGTCGAACGCCCCGACGCTCCTGACCGGGTGTCGATCGAAGCTCGCATCGCCACACTTTTGCAAAGCCCCGCCGTGCTAGTCGTTCGCTCAGAACAACCGGGTCGAGCGATTCTGCTCGATGGTGTCCCGGTCGACGAGAAGACGCCTTCCGAGCTCGAGGTGGACCCCGGCACGCATGTGGTGATCGTGGTGGGCGACGGGAAGCAGGTTGGCGAGAAGACCGTCCAGGTCGGATATGGCGAAGTGAAGGTGCTCCATTTCACGCCTGGCACTAAGAGTGACGTGACCATCGAGCAGAGCGAGGAGCTCAGGATGCGCGCTCAGCTTGCCATCGACGAAGAAGACACGACCATCCGCCGTGCGGTGATTTCCACAGGCACCATTGCCGCTGCGGCGCTCGTGACGGGAGCTGTTCTCGGCTTCTTGGCGCTCGACCAAGAGCAGAGCGAGCGACTCGCACTCTTCTCCAACGCCTCGTTCGGCCTCGCTGCGTTGTCTGCGATCACCTCGTTCACGCTCTTCATGACGCACAAGAACAAGAGGAAACGCGAGCGCGAGCGAGAGATCGCGCGCTTGCGCATCGAAACGCGAGGGGCTGGCGCCGCGGCGATCTGGCGGTTCTAGCGGCCCAATAGACGCGCGCGGGTGCGCAGCGACCGCATCACCGCAAGCTGGGTCGCAGCGACGAAGCCATGAGAGAAATGGGTGTTCCCCGCGATCAGCTTCCGAATGAGCTTCGGAGAGTCCGCCGGATCGAACGCGGCCCATGCGATGACGCCTGCTTCACCTCCCGGATAACGGTGCGTGTCGAACCGCCAGTGGCCCTTCGACAAGGTCCCCGAGATACCGTCGATCGCGATGACCGTGGGGCTTGGCCGCAAGATCATCTCTCCACCCACGTGGAGCAGCGGAATGGGGATCTCCCATTCGAACTTCACGCCGCGGGCGGTGCGTTCGACCACCTCTGCGCAGGTTCCGTGAAGCAACGACTTACTAAACTCTTCCGGATCGAGCATTACGCGGCGCACGCGTCCCACGCTTGTGCCGGAGCGCCCCACGACCGTGACGCTCTGCAGCGTGTCACCGTCCAAGTCCATGAACACCAGGTCGCCCCGCCCGAGGAGATGACGCAGCGCCTTCATGTCTACCGGCGGCCGACGAAGCGGCTTTGCCGCGAACTGCCCAGTGAAGAACGTGCCCGCCCGCCGCTCCGCCTCGGCCTTGACCTCGAGCAGTGTGACCATGGCCACCGCGACATTGATCGTTCGATTCACGGCGTTGCCCTCTGCCGCGAGCTGGCGCGTGATGTAGTTCGCGTCGCGCATGTCGAGCCGCGAGGAAAACACCACGAGTGACTTGCGGGGTCCTTCCGGATAGATGCGCCACATGACGCGCCCGATACCGAGGTCCCCGCCCGTCGTTCGAATGTCGAAACGGTAGCCACGCGTGGAGTCACCCGGATAGGCTGTCATCACGTTGTGACCGGTGAGCGAGAACAGCGTGACCCCCCAGGTCCAGTCGAACGCCATCATCTGACCGTTCACCGCTTGCACGTCGACCCCAGTCAACGCGCGCATGAAGCGAGGGTAGTCGCTTGGTTTTCCGATCACTCCAGCGACCGTCTTTGCGGGCGCATGGATACGCGCTGCGTAGATCACCGCGGGAAGGTCCGTTTGGCGATTCTGGAACTCGGTTAGCAGCACGGGCCCCTGCGCGAGGTACGGTACGAGGAGAGCCCGTTCCTCCGCGCTCAAGGTGCCCAGCCGCGCGACCGACGCGTCTACTTTCCCGCTCTGGTGCTCGGCGAGCGCGGTGGTGCTCCACGTCACGAGGAGGATGAAAATCGTAAGGAATCTCAGCATGCCGCTTGGACGACCTCGGTTGCCGAATCTTCATTCCCGCGCCACAACGGCCTTCAACAGAACCTAACCGTGCGCGCGAAAAGCAAATGGACCCCAGGGGGCATCGTATTGTGGCTGATCGCCGCCGCTGTTGCGACCCTGATCGTTTGCTCGCTGCCACGGCCCGCATCTGCGCCCCCAGCAGTCACGGACGAGATCGAATTCGAGGTGGAAGTCATAGAGTGACCAGATCGCCGGTTTCTTCGTGGCGTTCTGGCAGAGCTCAGGCTCCGCTTGACCCTGCGAGTCGACCGCTCTTTACTAGCGCCATGCAGATTTTCATCGACTCCGCGGACATCGAGGAGATTCGTGATGCCGCCGCCATGGGGGTCATCGATGGGGTGACGACGAACCCGTCGCTCGTCGCAAAGACCGGGCGGCCATTCAAGGATGTGATCGTCGATATTTGCGAAGTCGTGGACGGACCGATCAGCGCGGAGGTCATCCCGACCGACTACGAAGGCATCGTGAAAGAAGCCCGGACTCTCGCGGCGATGCACGAGAACATCGTCGTCAAGGTTCCGTTGATCGCCGAAGGCCTCAAGGCGGTTCGAACGCTTACCGACGAAGGTATTCGCACGAACGTCACTCTCTGCTTCAGCCCGACTCAAGGGCTCCTCGCCGCCAAGGCCGGCGCGACATACATCAGCCCCTTCATCGGCCGCATCGATGACATCAGCGGAAACGGGATGGAGATCGTCGAGCAATTGGTCACGATCTACCAAAACTACGGCTTGAGCACACAGGTCCTCGCGGCCAGCATTCGTCACCCGGTCCACGTGGTGCAGGCCTTGCTCATTGGCGCGGATGTCGCCACGCTCCCGCACAAGGTCATCCACCAACTGGTAAAGCATCCGCTCACCGACATCGGGCTCGAGCGGTTCCTGGCGGACGCCAAGAAGATACCGACCGGGTAGGGCACGGCAAGTCGCGAATCTCAGCACGAGTCATGCATGCGGCCTAGAGTCCTCGTCGTTTACAAGAAGAGCACCTACCAGCGGTACGTAGGTCGCGCGCAGGCACGGCTGCAAGAGCTGATCGAGCACGGCGACGTCTCGGTCGAAGGTCTGCTCCACGAGCATGAGATCCATCAGGCGACGCTGCTTCGGGCAAAGAACGCACTTCGTGATTTGGGGGCCAGGGCCGTGCTCCGGTACCGTCCCGAGCCCATGCCTGAGGAAGGCACTTGGGATCTGATCGTCACTCTGGGAGGCGATGGCACCTTGTTGTGGGCGTCGCACCTGGCCGACTCATCCACTCCCATGCTGGCGATCAACAGTGCGCCGGACACCAGCGTCGGGTACTTCTGCGCGGGCGATGGGCACGACGTGGATGAAGTGTTGGCGCAAGCGCTCGCGGGAAGCTTGAAGTCGAGTCGCTTGGCGCGCATGCGCGTCGCCGTCGGGGACAATGTAATATCGGCGCGCGTGCTGAACGACGCTCTCTACTGCCACGAGAGCCCCGCCGCGACGTCCCGGTATATCTTGGAGTACGGCGGTGACCAAGAGCGTCAGATGTCGAGTGGGGTCTGGGTCGGTCCGGCAGCCGGCTCGACGGCGGCGCTCCGTTCAGCAGGTGGTCAGGTGCTCCCGCCAGGGTCGCAGAAGATCCAGTTCGTCATCCGCGAGCCCTATCGGGGAGTTGGCAACAGGTATCGCCTCGTCAAAGGCATGGTTGCGCCCGGCGAGGCCCTCCAGATTACCAGCCGCATGACCAAAGGCCGGATCTTCCTCGACGGCACCCAGAAGGTGTACGCGGTAGACATAGGCGACCGGGTCCGCATGACCTTGTCTGACGAGCCCCTCACGCTTCTGGGCCTAGAGCAGCGCGCCGACCGCTCGCGCAAGGTCTCCGTCCTGAAGTAAATTGACCACACAAAGACGAGAGCGTTAGGTAGTAGACCGTGCCGCGCCATCGCAGCCACATCGCACTGACGGTCTGGCCCATCACCGCCCTTTTCGTGCTGGAGCTAACCCGAATGTGGCCGGCGCTCGGCGGTGCGATCTCGTTTGCTGCCGCCTCGCCAGTCACCTGGCTGTCGTTGCTGGCGTGCACGTTCGTCGTCATCGTGTTTCTCGGGGCGTACGCTCGCGGTTGGAGCGCGCTCAACGAGGAGTCGCCCGGGGGAGCCGGCCCGTACCGCTCCGAGGGCTGCCGCCGCTTGCAGAAGCTCGCCGGCGGGCTCGCTTGGGCGCTCGTCGTTGCTCACCTGATCCTGCAGTGGTTCATGACTATCCGCGTCGGGCCGGTGGCACTGAGTCACTACGAGCTCTTGCGCGGGTTTCTCTCTCGTCCCCCCGTCCTCGGCTTCTACGTATTCGGGCTCGCAGCGCTCGGCCTTTTCTTGTCCCAGGGGACTGCCGCCTCATTCCGCGTATGGGGCCTCGCGCGACGGCCTGAAAGTTCACGGTGGCTCGAAGTCGGTTGTACCTTAGCGTCCGCAGTGATGGTGCTGATGGCGATCAACGTCCTGAGCCACTTCGTGACCGGGCGCGCGTACTGGATGAGCTCGTGAGCATTGCGCGCATTTACGCCATCGCCCTCAACACCTACCGCGAGGCGGTGCGGGACCGGGTTCTGTTCGGGGTTCTCGTCCTCGCAGCGGGCGTCCTTGCGCTGACGCTGGCGTTGGGTGAGCTCTCGCTCGACCAGCAGATGCGCGTCGTCACCGACATGGGGCTCGCGTCGATCTCGCTCTTTGCGGTAGTGGTGGCGATCTTCCTCGGCTCGTCGCTCCTCTACAAAGAGATCGAGCGCAAGACGCTCTACGTCATTCTTCCGAAGCCGATCGCGCGATTCGAGTTTCTGTTGGGAAAGTACTTCGGCATCGTGGCCACCTGCGCGGTGTTCGTCGCGATCATGGGGGCGCTCCAGCTCCTGGTAACCGCGATTCAGGCCGGAGCGTCGACCACGCTCGTCGTTGCCGTACCTGCAGCCCTCCTCGCCGGCCTCGCCGTGGGGTTTCTGGTTTCCGAGGATCGCACGCTCGTCGTGCCGATCTGGTCCTTGGTCGCGCTCGGCGCATCGGCGTGGGTTTGCTCGACGGTGGACGTCGAGCTCTTCCGGCTACTTGCTTCGTTGGTTCTCAACGTCGGCGAGGTGCTCATTCTCACCGCCGTCGCGCTCTTGTTCTCTTCCTTTTCGACGCCTTTCCTCACGGGCGCGTTCACGTTCGGCGTCTGGTTGGTGGGACGGGCAGCGCACGACATGGTCGCGATGAAGACCCGCGTGCTCAGTCCTGCGATGAAGACGCTTCTCGGCTGGTTGGCCGAGGTCATGCCCAATTTCAATCTGTTCGTCCCCGGGCGAAACACCCTGGTCACCAAGGCGACCGACTACGGAGAGCCACTAACGTACGTGGCGACGTCGATGGGCTATGCGATTCTTTACGCCGGAGCCACGCTCGTCGTCGCCGCGCTGATCTTCCGCCGTCGAGACTTTCTGTGAAGCTCGTTCGGGAGCGTCCAGGGATCATCGCGGCGATCGCGGTCATTGCCCTGGTCGCGATGGTGCTCGGGCGCGTCGCCTCCGAATCGCGCACCGAGCTTGCCGCGGCGAATACGTACCTGGCAAACGATCGCGTCGTACGAGCCGTAGAGCACTATCGGCGGGCGATTCGGTGGTCGCTGCCCCTGAGCTCACAGACGGCCGAGGCGGTTTCCGCATTGGAGTCGATCGCCGCGCAACTAGAAGCAGATGGTGACGTGGCGGGGGCCCTACAGGCTTGGCGGTCGCTCTCGGGCGGGCTGGCTGCGACGCGCTTCCTCTACTCCGCTCCGAACCCTTCGTGGGAGAACGCCAACGACCAGATCGCCCGTCTCGTCGCGATGGATCGGAGCGCCGCGATCGACGCGAATCTGAGCGTTGAGCAACTCACGGCCGATCATCGCCAACTCCTCGGGGAGCAGGTCTCGCCAGACCCATGGTGGGGCACGCTGCTCTTACTGGGAATGGCCGTCTGGGTTGGCGCGTTGGTTCTCATGGCGTGGCGCGGGTTCGATTCGGCCGGCCGTTTTCGTTGGGCTTCCGCTCGGGGCCCGCTCTGGGGCGCCCTCGTGGGGTTCATTGCGTTTACTCTCGGACTGCTCTTCGCCTGAAGTTGCCCGAAGCGGGGCCTCGGGTTACAGGGGCGTCGTGGATAGCATCAAGATCGTCGGGGGAACGAGGCTCGTCGGCTCCGTGCCCATCAGCGGCGCGAAGAACGCGGCTCTTCCGATCCTGACGGCTGCTCTCTTGGCAGACGGCGAGCACGTGTTCCGCAACGTCCCCAATCTGCGCGACGTCCACACGATGACGCGCCTGTTGGAGCGGCTCGGCGCCCAGGCGGAGTACAACGACGGTCGTGTGCAAGTCACGTTGTCCGGACCGATCGAACCGACGGCGCCGTACGACTTGGTGAAGCAGATGCGCGCTTCGGTCTTGGTCCTCGGGCCGCTCGTCACTCGTTGTGGCCGGGCGGTGGTTTCGTTGCCCGGTGGTTGTGCGATTGGCGCGCGCCCCATCGACCAGCACCTCAAGGGCCTTTCCGCGATGGGTGCAGATGTCGAGCTCCACCACGGGTACGTCGAGGTCACCGTCCCCGGGGGCCGGCTTCGCGGATCCGATATCAATTTGGATTTTCCGACCCACACCGGGACAGAGAACCTCATGACGGCCGCTGTGTTGGCCAAGGGGCGCACGACGCTCACGAACTGTGCACGCGAACCGGAGGTCGAAGAGCTTGCGCGAGTCTTGAACAAGATGGGTGCGCGCATCGAAGGGGCCGGCACATCGGTGATCTCGATCGAAGGGGTCGACGCGCTTCATCCGATCGATCACGCGATCATTCCGGATCGCATCGAGGCAGGCACCTTCATGGTCGCTGCCGCGGCGACGGCTGGTGATCTGTTTCTCGAGGGCATCGGTTTTGAGCCCCTCGAAGCGGTGGTAGCGAAGCTTCGGGAAGCGGGCGCCGTGGTCGAGCGAGAGGGCGACGGCATCCGAGTGGTCGGTTCGCATCCGATCCGCCACACGGATGTGATCACGCAGCCGCACCCCGGATTCCCGACCGACATGCAGGCGCAGTTCATGATGTTGATGTGTCTAGCGAAGGGCACGAGCCGGATCACCGAGACGGTATTCGAGAACCGCTTCATGCACGTTTCGGAGCTGAACCGCATGGGCGCCAAGATCCAAGTCAACGGCACCACCGCGACCGTACGGGGCGTCGCTAGGCTCGAGGGCGCCGAGGTGATGGCCACCGATCTTCGGGCCAGTGCGTCGCTGGTGGTAGCGGGCCTGGTCGCGGAAGGCACGACCTACGTTCGACGGGTGTATCACCTGGATCGAGGCTATGAGCACATCGAGAAGAAGCTGATCCCACTAGGGGCCAAGATCGAGCGAGTAGTTGGCAATGCCTAAAGGCAACAGAGATAGCATCGTCATCGCAATCCCCAAGGGGCGCGTCCTCGAACAGCTGGGGGAACGGCTAGAGCAGGCCGGCATCTGCACCGATGCGCTCACCTCGCAAAGCCGCAAGCTCGTCCGTCAGGACAAAGAAGCCGGGCTGAGCTACCTGCTGCTCAAGCCGGACGACGTGCCGACCTACGTCGAGTACGGCGCCGCCGACCTCGGTATCGTTGGCCGGGACGTCTTGATGGAGCGCGACTACGACGTCTTCGCGCCCGTTGATCTCGGTATTGGCAAGTGCGAGATGATGGTTTGTGGTCGCCCGGGCGAGCCCCTCGCCGGCAAAGGAGAACGGCCCCTCCGCGTCGCCACCAAGTTCCCTTACATCGCCGAACAGTACTTTCGAGCCCAGGGCACGCCGGTCGATCTGATCTTCTGCCAGGGTTCCGTCGAGCTCGCTCCCCTGACAGGCCTCGCCGATGTCATCGTCGACTTGGTAGAAACCGGTGAAACCCTCCGCCAGAACGGGCTCGTCCCACTAGAGAAGATCGCGGACATCAGCTCGGTCGTCATCGCCAACCGCGCGGCCCTGAAGCTCCGGCGTGAGGCGATCCAGCCGATCCTCGACGCGCTCCGCAAGTAGGCCACACGATGCTGCGATTGCGCACCGCCACCGACCCCGCCTGGACCGACGTAGCCCTGAGCGACCTCGACGCGTTCCTCATCGATCACGCCGCCTGTGAACGAAAGGCATCGGCGACCGCGCTGAAGCTCGTCTCGCACTACTCCGACCGCACCGTGTTGGTCCGTGAGCTGATTCCCTTCGCGCAGGAAGAGCTCGATCACTATGCCCGGGTGATGGAGATCATCCTCGACCGGGGCTTGTCGACTCGGGCCGACGAGAAGGACCCCTACGTCGGTGCGCTGATGCAGCTGATCGAGCGCGGGCCCGAGCAGTATTTCCTGGACAGGCTGCTGGTGTTGGCGATCGTCGAGGCCCGGGGGTGTGAGCGTTTCGGATTGGTGGCCGATGGGCTCGAGCCAGGGCCGCTGAAGGACTTTTACGTGGACATCACCCGATCCGAGGCAAGGCATCACGGGCTGTTCGTGCGCTTGGCGCGGGAGTATTTCCCAGCGGAGCGCGTGGAGCAGCGGTTGGACGAGTTGCTGGAGGGCGAGGCAAAGATCGTCGACGCGTTGCCGCTACGAGCGGCCGTGCACTAGCAGCGACAGCGACAGCGACAGCGACAGCGTCAGCGTCAGTGTCAGTGTCAGTGTCAGTGTCAGTGTCAGTGCCACGCAGTTCTCGGGCCTCGGGCCCCGGGCCTTGGGTCTCAGGACGCGAGACCTCAGACTCGCGCCTCGCCGCCCCAGACCCCAGCCCCGAGGTCTCCGCGTCAGTGCCAGCAACAGTGTTGCGCAACTGAGTTGGGTAGACCGCCTCGGTCCCTGACGCTGACCGAGCTAAATTCGCCTCCGGTACATCACCCGGATCTCCCGAAACCCCAGCGCATCATGCGCCCGTCTCGCCCCTTCGTTACCCGACCAGGTCGCCGACTCGATCACCTCGCATCCCGTCGCGGCGAACCGTTTCTCGAGCTCCCGAAGCAACGACGCCCCGACCCCCGAGCCCCGCGACGCTGGCACGACATACCAATCCTCCACCACGCCCCTGCGCGGCAACACGCGCCTCGGTTCGACCGTAATTTGGCCCGTAATGTAGCCGACCGCCACGCCCTGGGATTCGGCCACCAGGACGTGGCTGTCTCGGTCTTTCAATAGTGCGAGCAGGTCATCGCGCAGGATGCGCTCGTAGTCTCGGTACTCGATGAGGGGGAGGTCTTCTTTGTCCACGACTTCGTCGCGGTGGCTTTGGTAGAGACTTCGGTGGAAGCCCATCAGCACGTCGTGGTCGGATTCGTCCGCCTCGCGCACCCGTATCGTCGGCACCATGAGCCTGACCGTAGGCCGTTCGGCCCGGCAGGGGTAGCGTCTATTGCACGCGGATAGAATGTCGGATTCGTCCGAACGTCTTTCGTCCGATGCCGGGCACTCGGATGATGTCTTCGATGCGGCGAAAGCGCCGCTTCTCGCGTTCGGCGATGATCGCCTGGGCCCGGCTTGGCCCGATTCCCGGCAGCCGAACGAGCTCCTCGGGACCGGCTTCGTTGATATTGATGCGGGCGTCCTGCTCCGCGGTCGGCGGACCCTGTTCCGAGGGGTCAACGCCCCCATCGGCCGCGAACGCCTGCCCTGCGTGCAGGGCGCAGAGCGTGGCCACGCAAAGAAGAAGCGGCTTCATCAGGCTGCCTGTTCGCCGGAGGTCGTTTCACGGGCCTCCCTCGGCTGGTAGTCTCTGATTTGCAGCTCTCCGTTGACCGGCATCGCGTCGAGCCGGACGTTGAGGCTCCCGTCGCGGTTGACGAACGCGGCGCCAACACGAACCCAGAACTTCCGGCCATCCTTGTTACGTTCCACGACGGTGTACGCGATCTTCACCTTGTTTTCTTCGAGCATGTGTCCTCCTGGTTGGAATGCGTTTCGACTTCAATGCATGCGCGGTGCCAACGGTCGGCCCAGTGATCCTCGGTAGCTACGGCGCTCGAGTTGGCGAACCGGGTGGTGAGCGACGGCGGCCGCCATGCGATCGGCGCCCCAGTTTCGTTTGTTGGCTGCAGGAGTTCCTGTCAGTATCCCGCCGACCAGGCTGGGAAGGAGCCAGATGAAGATTTCACTTTCTGAGGGCACTTGGGATAAATCGACCGCAGACATCGTTGCGATCGCCATTCCATCGGGGAAGACGAAGCTCAATCGAGCATTGGGTCGGATCGAGGTCGTCACGGGCAAGGGCAGCATCAAGGTTCTCGCTTCTGACGAACGCTTCGAAGGCAAGGCATCGCAGACCCTCAAGGTTTCGGCCGGAGGCAAGGCGAAGTCTCGCTGGTTGCTGCTCGTGGGCATCGGCACCGAAGAGAATCCCCAGAAGATCGCCTGGGACATGGGGCATGCGCTTGCCTCCGTGGCGCGCGCGCGGAAGAGCGCGGCGGTCGAGTTACCTGAAGTCACGCCCAAGTCGGTCCGCGCCGTGTCACAAGGTCTCTTGGCTGGGGCCTACCGCTACACCGAGTACAAGAGCGACAAGACCGCTGGTGCCACGCTCACCTCCGCCGTCATCCTCGGCGCTCCCAAAAGCGTGCGCGGTCTCTCCGCTGCGGTCCGAGCGGGCAAAGCCCTGGCCCAAAGCGTCAATTTCGCGCGTGATCTCGTCAACCGGCCACCCAACGATCTGAATCCTGTCACTCTCGCACGCGCCGCTACGGCCGAGTCTCGCAAGCTCGGATTGTCCTGCCGCGTGTGGAACAAGGCGCGCATCGAAAAAGAGGGCATGAACCTACTGCTCGCGGTGAACAAAGGCAGCTCTATCGAGCCCCGGGTCATTCACGTGGTTTACAAGCCCACGCGCCCGAAGAAGAAGGTAGTTTTCGTCGGGAAAGGCCTTACGTTCGATTCAGGCGGCCTGTGCATCAAGCCAGCAGGCTCGATGATCGACATGAAGTGTGACATGGCGGGGGCCGCGACCACGCTCGGCATCGTGTTCGCTGCCGCACGGCTCAAGCTTCCCGTCGAGGTTCATGCCGTCGTCGGTTCGACCGAGAATATGACGGGCGCCAAGGCCTATCGGCCCGGCGACGTGTACAAGTCGTTGGAAGGTCAGACGGTGGAGGTCATCAACACCGACGCTGAGGGCCGCCTGGTGCTTGCCGACGTGCTCACCTGGTCGGTGCGCAAGCTCAAGCCTGACTACATGATCGATCATGCCACCCTCACCGGCGCATGCATGGTCGCGCTCGGTCCGTGGCGGGCTGCGCTTTACACCGACGACGACGAGCTTGCTTCGAAGTATCTCGATGCCGCAGAGGGGGAGGGCGAGTCGTTCTGGCGAATGCCGCTCGACTCGGATTTGCGCTCCACACTCAAGAGCTCCGTCGCCGACCTCAAACACATCGGTGGTCGCTATGGCGGCTCGATCACGGCGGCGCTCTTTCTGAAGGAGTTCGTCGACGAGACCACTTGGATGCACCTCGATATCGCTGGCCCCTCGTTCGTTGACCGCGCCCATGGGCGGCTCCCGAAGGGGGGGACCGGGTTTGGCGTGGCAACCGGCGTACGGTTCCTGGAGAGCCTTTAGAGCCTATACGGGAAAGTCACCTTGAAAGACGACTGCTTGAAGCGCGGCACGCGAGCGCGCTTGACCGCTGACGCGATGCAGGAGCCCACGGCGGTGCCCTTGAAGGGGCCCGAGGTGACCTTCGCGGTGGAGACACGGCCCGTCTTGCCACTGAACACGACGTTGACAGCGGCCGTTCCGCCGCTGCCCTTCTTGCAGGACTTTACGGCGCCGCTCACACCTTGAAGTGCGGTCTTCACATCGTTGCGCGTCGGCGCGTCGGGGAGGCTCGAGCTGCTCGAACCGGACGACCTGCTGGTTTGCTTCGGCTTCGAAGAAGACGAGCCGCCGACGACTTCGTCCATGAGCGCATCGAGGTTGTTGCTCCTGCGCTTCCTGGAAGCTGGCGCTGGCTTCGAAGCCGTGCTCTTGGCAGCTCGCTGACGTCGCTGCGAGCTCGCCGAGCTGTGCTTCCTGGGCGCCGGTTCCCTGATCTCGGGAGCGGGCGGTGCCTCTACGGGTTCCTCGATCGTTGCGGCCTCGACCGGCTCTGCGGCTTCGGCGGGCTCTGCGGCAGCGAGCGCCTTTTCGGGCGGGTCGATTGGGGCCTGTGCAGCCGTTGCCACTTCGTTGGACCCAGGGATCGGTTGACCGGGCTCCTGCTGGGCTACAGTGCCGATCTCGAGGGAGTCGTCCTCGGCGCCTCCGAGCGCGATGCCGACGCCGACTCCTGCACCCACGACGGCGATCACCGCGATCGCAGCCCCGCCGATCCACAACCAGCGGTTGCTTTCAGAGGCTTCGAGCGGTGCCGGACCGAGCAACGGTGCGCCAAGTGAGGCCCCTCCTCCGCCGGTTCCTATCGCGAGTAGGTCATCGACGGACTGAGAGGGCGCGGCCTTGGTGCCCGGCGTGGTGGATTTCGCGAGCGCGCGAATGTCGATGAGCCCCGAGCCTCCGCCGGCTGCCTGCGATGCGCCCAGCGCGCTTGCCGAGGCTGGCGGCTGGCTCGAAATAGAGGCTGACTCAGCGAGGGAGCCACCGCGCGACGCGAGCTGCTGTAGATTCGTCAGGGAGAAAAGCACCGAGTTCTCGTTGCGCTGACCGGTCATGCGCTGAGGTGCGGACGCGCCTACCGCGCCGCCGCCGAAGCCTGCGCCGGTTGCGGTGGCCGCGGAGTCTCGAGAAACGGCTGCCAACGGCGAGTCTTGGGACTCCGTTGGCGTCGGGCTTTCGTCGAAGCCCGCAAACATGTTGCTGTTCGTGTCGATCTCACCCGTCGGCTCGCGGCCGTCGCGGTCGCTGAAGAGATCGCCGCCCGTGCCGAACGACAACGTGTCGTCCGCCGCTGCCTGCGAGCTCTTTGGACGCGCGGCGGCGGCGCCGAACACCTGTGCGAGCTCGGGCACGTCTCCGGCTACCTTCCAGTCGTCGAAGCCTTCCTGCCACACGTACGAACTGAGTCCGATGCTGCCCTTCGCGACCAACTGGCTGAGCTCGATGGGTGGGAGCGGCCCCTTCTGCTCACCATCGACCACGATGTACCAGGCGGCTTCACCACCCTGGTGCTGTGGCGCACTCGCCTCGTCGAACGGATGTGCGCCGGTCTGGTCACCGCGAACCTCCAGCACCGATGAGCATTTCTTGCACCGGATCTTGAAGATTTTCCCAGCGACCTTTTCGTCGGCGATGGAGTATTTCGCGCCGCAGCTATCGCAAACGATCTTCATCTATAGCCCCCGTCTAGCCCCGGCCCACGATGAACGGTCGTGTGCCGGATCGAAGATTCCCCTTTAGGACCGCGATCATAGCGGCCCCGTCCCATGCCGAGCAAGAAGTCCACGAAGGTCCCGCCCGCGTGCTTGGACCCTCATCTCCTCGAATCCTTGGGTCTTTTCAGTTCACCACCACCAGCTCGGACCCATCGTGGCCGCAGAACAGGTGCGCTGCCGCGTGGCGAATTCCGCATTCGGGGCAGATCTTGTTGGTATCGAGCCTCAAGAGGGGTCGCGTCGAGCTGGCTGCTCCGTAGAGGCCGTAGGGCACCAATTCGTCCGCATCCTCCGGGCAATAGCTTGCGTCGAACGGGTAGCCGCGTCGGCAGGTGGGGCAGATCATTCCCTGGGCAAACGGTCCCGCGGGACAGCCTTCCATCAACTCGGCTCCGTCGCGAACGCAGAAGAGGTTCCGAGTCGGGTACTCGGACAGGCACACAGGGCAGCTCTTTACGGGTCCCGGCTTGACCACCATGCCCGGTCGTGAAGCTTGTGGCGGCACCGTGCTCTGCTGGGCGCCCGGATGCCGGACAGAAGGCGAATCATTAGTCACCGTTCGTCGGCGCTGTCGGACTTTCGCAAGAGCTGCGCCCGCGACCGCGAGCATCACCACAGTCATGATGGACCAAGCCATCACTGAATTGTGCAGGATCGTTCAACCTGTGGGCCACAAAAAAGCCCGGGAGGTTAGGCTCCCAGGCTTTTTCTAGCGAATTCCGGCGCGCGAAGAGGCTCAGAGCTTCTTCACGGCGTCGGTGAGTGCCGGCACCGCGTCGAAGAGATCGGCGACCAGGAAGTAGTCCGCGACCTGAGCGATCGGTGCTTCCTTGTCTTTGTTGATCGCAACGATCGTCTTGCTGCCCTTCATGCCAGCCAGATGCTGGATGGCTCCCGAGATGCCGATGGCGATGTAGAGCTTCGGCGCAACGACCTTGCCCGTCTGGCCAACTTGAAGCTCCGGCGACACGTATCCCGCGTCACACGCCGCACGCGAAGCACCCATGGCTGCGCCCAGCGCGTCGACCAGAGGCTCGATGATGTTGGTGAAGTTCTCTGCGCTCTTGAGCGCGCGTCCGCCCGACACGACGACGTCGGCCTCGCTGAGATCCGGGCGCTCGCTCTTGACGACCTCGACGCCGAGGAACTCGACCTTGTCCGCTGCCGGGTCGCTCTGCACGGCGATGTCTTCCGTGGGGCTCGCGCCACCGGAAGCCTCTGCCGCGCCGAACTCCGACTGACGCACGGTGACGACCTGCTTGTCGGTCAGAATCTCGACCGTGCCGGACACGTTGCCCGCGTACATCGGGCGCGTGTACGACAGCTTGCCGCCCTCGGCGTGTACCGCCGAGATGTCGGATGCCACGCCCGCATCGAGCTTGGCGGCGACGCGCGGGAGCAGGTCCTTGCCGTAGGCGGTGGCGCAAGCGACGAGGACATCGTAGCCCTTGCCGGCCTCCGCGACCGTCGCTGCGTACTTCTCACAGGTGTAGCCGCCAGGGATTTCCGCCTTGAGCACCTTACCTGCGCCGTAGCCGGCCAGCTCGTCGGCTGCCGGGCCTGCGCCCTCTCCGATGGAGAGGATGTCGAATGAGCCACCGGTTCCTTCCGCGATCTGCTTCGCGGCCGTGACGGCACAAAGAGTGGTTTTGCGTGCCTTGCCCTCAAGCAACTCCGCAACAACGAGAACATTAGCCATGTCTGATGCTTCCTTTCCGATTCTCGAGGGT